>DASXPZ010000028.1:0-6333 GCA_036493275.1 Pirellulales bacterium | reverse complement strand
CGTCAGCGCGGCAAGCTCGGCGCCAATAAGGATACGTTATGGACTGGAGGGCGGCGGGGTCTCTCGGCGGGTTACCAATCCGTTCGCTTGTGCGAACGTGAGACCAAGCGGGCGGGTTCGTTCTCTTGGCCGCGACGCCCTAAGTAAAACCGGCTCCGCGGGGGATGTCAAGTCGGACCGCCCGCGCGAGTCGGGAGACAAAGATTCGGGCCCGAACCATCTGCCTGCAGGCGTGATGCCGACCAAGGGTTTGGCTACTGGCGAGGGCGACGAACGCCAATGCCTGACATGGCAAGTTACGGTGGCGACGGCGGCGATTCCGGATGTGCCCCGACGCCGGTCGACTTTTTGCGCGTCGCGCGCTACCCACACGGTTGGCAGAGTCCGTCGCCGCGCCCTAAGATAATTGCATAGGCGCTGGCTCTCGGACGCCGAGGATTTCATTTCTTTTGATCGGCAGCGATGGCTTTCTGAAATCAACGGCGCTGCGCAATACTTTCATTTTAACCTTCTTCCGGCGGGGTGGTCGCGATGCTAACCACGGCAATCAGTCTGTTGGCCGGGTGTCTGCTATTGGGCCAAGCGCCGGCCGAATCGGCGGACGACTCGCCCACGAAGAAGCCCGCCGCGAAAGCAGAGCCCGCGGCTGCGCCGGACGAACTGGCGCCGGTGGTGACGAGATTGATTCGCCAGCTCGACGCGCCGGAGAAAGCCAAGCGAGACGGCGCCGAGGCCGATCTGCTGAAGCTCGGCACGCGCGCTCTGCCGCTGTTGCCAGAGCCTGCGGCGGACGGGGGCGCGGTGACCGAGGTCAAGTTGCGGATCGGACGGGTTCGCGCCGCGCTCGAAAAGTTGCGGGCCGACGAACAAGTTGGCGCCAGCCGAATCTCGCTCAAGGGCCCTTCGATCTCTTTGGAAGAGATGATCGAGGCATTCGAGAAACAAACCGGCAACAAGCTGATCGACCATCGCGAGCAATTCGGCCAGGAGCTGGAAGCGAAGGCGCTGCAGTTGGACTTCGACAAGGCCACGTTCTGGCCCTCGTTGGATCTGGCGCTCGACGCGGCCGGGATGACCATCTACCCCTCGACGGGCGAGCCGGAACTGGCCCTGGTCAACCGCAGCGACTCGCAATTGCCGCGTTACAAACGCGGCTTCTACGCCGGCGCGTTTCGCATCGAGTTGACCGAGATCACGGCGCGCCGCGATCTTCGCGATCCGCAGGGAGACTCGCTGCGGATCATGCTCGAAGCGGCGTGGGAGCCACGACTGACGCCAATCGTGTTGTCTCAGCCGGGCGATGCGCTGTCGATCGTCGGCGACGACGACAAGGCGCTGGCTGTCAATCCGGAATCGGAATTGGAAGTCTCGATCAATCCGGGCGATACGGTCGCCACCATCCCGCTGGTCGTGCCGCTGCCGCCCCGCACCGTCACCAGTATCGCCAAGCTGCGGGGCTCGCTTTCGGTGTTGCTGCCGGGACCAATCGAAACATTTCGCTTCGAAAAGTTGCAGGCCGCCAGCAAGGGCGAGCAGCGACGGGCCGGGGTCAAGGTGATGCTCGATCAGGTCCGCCAGAATAATCTGGTGTGGGAAGTCCGCATGCGGCTGGTGTTCGACAATCCGGGCAAAGCCCTCGAATCGCACCGCACCTGGGTCCTGCACAACGAAGCGTTTTTGCTGAATGCGGCGGGGGAGCGGGTGTCGAACGTTGGTTTCGAGACCACGCGGCAAGCCGAGAACGAGGTCGGCGTGGCCTATCTTTTCGATATCGGCGACGTGGCCGGGCATACGTTTGTGTACAAAACTCCGGCCGCGATCATTCCCGCGAGCGTGGAATACGAACTGAAAGACATCAAGCTCCCTTAGTCTGCTACTAGTCCGCTACCAAGGAATCGAGAGATGAATCGCTGTTGGATCGTTTTTTTGCTGGCCCTCGGCCTGCTCGCGAGTGTCGGTAGCGCGCAGGCGCAGACCGCGGCGGAGCTTTTGCGGGAAGAACTTCGCGCCATCGGCCAACAGAAGCCGCCCGATACTGTGGTGGCCCGGATCGACGGCGAGCCGATCACCGCCGCGGAAGTCAATCGACTGATGAAGGTGGCCATGCAAGACAAGAAGATCATCGACGCCGCCCTGCCGATGATCGAAGCCACGGCGCTCGACCAGGTGATCAAGCGACGGCTGGTCACGAAGTTCCTCGATAGCAAAAAGATCGAGGTCTCGGAGGCGGAGGTCGACGCGATCGTAAAAAAAAGAGAGGAGGCGTTGACCAAGCAAGGCGGTTCAATGACTGACTACCTGGCCGTGAACGGTTTTACGAAACAGGCGTTTCACGAAGATCAAGAATGGCAGCTTCGCTGGGAAAAAGCGATACGCACTTACCTGACGGAAGCCAATCTCGAAAAGTATTTCGAGGCGCATCGCAAAGAGTTTGACGGAACCGAAGTCCGGGTGTCGCAGATCTTGCTGCGTCCGAACGGCACGTTGGACGTTGACAGAATCACGACGATGACCGAGCGCGCGAAGACAATCCGCGACTCGATCATCGGCGAGTTGACCACATTCCCCTCCGCCGCCAAGAAATATTCCGAGGCGCCGAGCCGCGCGCAGGGAGGAGACATCGGCTTCATTCCACGGCATGGCCTGATGGATGAAGATTTTGCCGCCGCGGCGTTTGCGCTGGAGCCCGGTGAGATCAGCGAGCCGGTTCTGACCAAGTACGGCGCGCATCTGATTCAGGTCACCGAGATTCGTCCCGGCAAAAAAACCGCTCGCCAGGTGCGCAACGAAATTGAGCCCGCCGTCCGCAAAGAGGGCTTCGAGAAGATCGCCAAGCAGATGCTCAAATCGACCCCGGTTGAATTCACCGGCGCTAGTCCGTACTTGAATCCAGAAACCGGGGACCTGATTTTGGATGAAAAAGATACGAAGAAGCTTGACGAGGCCGCGGGCGTGAAGCCCAAGTAGACGGGCGCCGGACGGCGCGATCACGCGAATTCGTTTCTCCGGTTGGTGGCGGGCCATTGGCACGACGAACGCGTTTACGCGGCGATTTGGGGCGTTCTCAGGGATCTGGAATGGAATCCGATGGCTCGAAGATCAGTCGGCGCTGCAATCATTGCTCGCGGAAAGACATCTCGAAAGGGCGCCTCTCCGAGCGGGCGTTCTCAAGCCACAGCAGAAGCGACTCTCTCACTGGCGAACCCTGTCTGGCGCAGGGCGTTTCGCCGCCAACTGCTCTCGTGGTATCGCCGCCATGCACGCGATCTTCCCTGGCGCGGAACGCGCGACCCTTATGCGATCTGGGTCAGCGAAGTCATGCTCCAACAGACGCAGGTGGCGACCGTCCGCGCGTATTTCTCCCGCTTCGTCGCGCGGTTCCCCTCGATCGAGACGCTAGCGGCGGCCCCAGAAGAGGAAGTGCTAAAACTTTGGGAGGGGCTCGGATATTATCGCCGCGCGCGGCAATTACATCGCGCGGCGCAGACGATTCGCGACGAACATGGCGGGGCATTTCCGCGTCAACTCGAGGCGGCGCGACGACTGCCGGGAGTGGGTCGTTACACAGCCGGCGCCGTCCTTTCGATCGCGCACAATGATCGCCACCCGATTCTCGAAGCCAATACCATCCGTGTGATGGCCCGTCTGTTGGCGTATCGAGGCGATGTCCGATCTGCGGCCGGGCAACGCGCCTTATGGTCGGCGGCGGAATCTCTGCTGCCGAAAACCGCCTGTGGCGAATTCAACCAGGCGCTGATGGAATTGGGAAGCCTGGTGTGCGCGCCGCGCGATCCGGCCTGCGACGTCTGCCCAGTAGCGAGCCTTTGCCCGACCCGCGCGCAAGGTCGAACGGAGAGCATTCCCGCGTCGCGGCGTCCTGCGCAGATCACTGCGGTGCGCGAGGCGGCGCTCCTCGTGCGGCGCGGCCGGCGGGTGCTCCTGGTGCGGCGCGAGGCAGGCGAGCGCTGGGCCGGCCTCTGGGATTTTCCGCGATATCCAGTCGAACCAATTGAGAAATCCGCGCAGTCCGTCGTAGCGCAATTGACCGAATGCGTTGCCCGCGACGTCGGCGCTCAAATACGCGTCGGAAATCTACTGACGACGATCAAACACTCTGTAACTCGCTATCGAATCATGCTCGATTGCTACGAAGCGACGCACGTCGCACGCGCGGAAGAGGCCGGGTCCCGGCGAACCATGGCTTGGGTCGCTCCCCAGGAGCTAGCCGAGTACCCACTCAGCACAACCGGCCGAAAGCTATGCGGTTTTTTTGCAGACAGACGCCAGATCCGCAAATAAAGAGGCGATTTGCCCTTCGCTACCTAACGGATTCCACACAGTCCGCCGCGCCAGAAACGAGAGCTAGAATGGTAGTTCTGCACTGGACATCACCCGGCGATCTCTGGGTCCGTCATGAGCACGCTGCTATCTCATCACACGCCAATCGGAGCATTCGTCGAAGGCGAAAAGCTCGATGTCCAGGCGTTCCCGAATTTCGCCACGGCCACTTCGGCCGCCCTGACGTTTTTGCGCGGACGGTTTGCCTTCGATCTGTGGATGCTGACCCGCACGCGGGGTGATCATTATGTCATCCTGGAAACCGCCGGCGGCGGTTACGACGTCCAACCGGGAGACGTTCTGTATTGGACGGACACGCTTTGCTACCAGATGGCTACCGGACGGGGGCCGCGGTTCATTTCGCACATTGCGGAATCGCCCGTCTACTCGCCCGTGAACCTGGCCCGCGATTGGGGCATCGGCGCCTACCTAGGCGTTCCGCTGACTCGCTGCGACGGCTCGCTGTTTGGCACGTTGTGCGCAATTCATTCCTCGCCGTTGAAGGACGATCTGACTTGCCAATTGCCGATGATCGAACTGTTCGCTCGCATGCTCTCGTCGTTGCTGGACGTCGAGTTGCACGCCACTCGGCAGGCCCGCTTGGCCGAACGGGCGCAAGCCGACGCACTGACCGACGTCCTGACAGGTCTCTATAACCGCCGCGGCTGGGATCAACTTCTGACCGCCGAGGAAAGCCGTTGCGGACGCTATGCCCATCCGGCGTGCATTGTGTCCATCGATTTGGATGAGCTGAAACGCTTCAACGACACCGGTGGCCACGCGGCGGGCGACGAATTGCTGCGTCGAACCGGAAACGCCCTCCAGCGAGCCGTTCGCGAGCACGACGTGCTGGCGCGTGTCGGCGGCGACGAATTCGCCGTGCTGGGCGTTGAAGTCGAAGGCGAGGGAGAGATCGCCCTGGCGGGCCGGATCGACAACGCCCTGGCGGTGGCGCGGATTCGAGCGTCGATTGGCCTCGCGTCTCGCGATCCGACGCATGGTCTTCTGCAAGCCTGGCGATTAGCCGATCAACGCATGTACGCGCAGAAGCAGCGGCACAAACCGCCGCGATTGAGTTATTAGCCTTCTGGGCAAATCGTCGGCGCGCCTACGATTTTGCAATTACTTTTTTCTTGCAGTCTGTTGCCGCGACTCCGCGGAACTCGTCCGCGCCCCTAGACCAACGGGGGCTCATTGTCTCAAATAGCGGCCAGTTCGGCGTCTGCCCGCCCCCGCCCCACCGCTGCCGGTTTCCGTTTCCTATCCGAGACGCCTGCGAGATTTTCCGATGAATGTCCCACCCGAAATGTTGGCGCCGTGGCTCCGCGCGCTGTTGGACCCCGCCTCTGCCGAGCCGCTCTGCCTTGAGGATTACCTGCAAGCCATTCCGCAATTGGCAACGCTGGCCGATCTCCCCGCGGGCACCCCCGTGATGGTGCGCGGCGACGTCGACGCCAAGCCGGGTCCGCAGGTGGGAGACGGCGACATTCGGCTCCGCTCGATGATTCCGACGCTCAAGTTCGGACAAAAGCGTGGTTGGAAGCAGATCATTTTCGGCCACATCGGTCGCAAACCCGATGGGACGCTGGCGAAGGTGGCGGAGCGAATCAGCGTGTTGCTAGGAGCGCCCGTGACGCTGGTAACGAACTGGTGGGACGAGACGACGGAGTGCATTACGGACTCGGCGGCGGAAGCAGTTCGCAGCGCGGCCGCGGGGAGCGTGCTGGTGTTGGAAAACACGCGCCGCTACAAGGTCGAGCGATTGTTGTGGGACGCCACAGCGACCGACGCCCCGGCCATCGCGGCGCTCTTGGCGCGATTTGCCAACCAGATTTCGGAGCGAATTGCCCGCGTTTACGTGAACGAAGCCCTATCGGCGGGGAGCCTCGATAGCTCGACCACCGTTGTTCCAGCGGCGATGGACCGCGTGGCGCTCGGGGAGTACGTCGCTGGGGAATTCGATGGCCCAATGCGCCGCTGCCTGGCGACGGAACT
>DASXPZ010000027.1:0-3191 GCA_036493275.1 Pirellulales bacterium | reverse complement strand
ATCGTCGCGCGGTCGGCCAATCGCATGGTCGACACGCCCGAGCCGAAGAACTCGACAAACTTGCCGACCACCCCCGCCTTGCGCAGCGCCTGGGTAACGGTCAGCACCAGGTCCGTGGCCGTGGCGCCGGCAGGCAGCTTGCCGGTGAGCTCGAAGCCGACGACTTCGGGCAACAACATATAAAGGGGCTGGCCGAGCATGACGGCCTCGGCCTCGATCCCGCCAACGCCCCAGCCGAGGACGCCCAGGCCGTTGATCATTGTGGTGTGGCTATCGGTGCCGACGAGCGTGTCTGGCACGGCGAGCGGTCCCTTTTCGTCCTTGCGCAGGAAGACGCACTTGGCCAGGAATTCGAGATTCACCTGGTGCACGATGCCGATCGCCGGCGGCACGACGCGGAAGTTATTGAACGCCTTCTGCCCCCAACGGAGAAACTCATAGCGCTCGCGGTTGCGGCCGAATTCCAGATCGACGTTCAGATCAAGCGCCGACGATTCGCCGAAATGGTCGACCTGCACCGAGTGGTCGATGACCAGGTCGACCGGGATCAATGGGTTGATGCGTTTGGGATCTCCACCGAGCCGCTTCATGGCGCCGCGCATCGCCGCCAGGTCGACCACGCACGGCACGCCGGTGAAATCTTGCAGCACGACGCGCGCCGGCTTGAACGGAATCTCGACCCCCTGCTTCGATTTCGTTTGCCAACTGGCCAACGCCTTGACGTCGTCTTCGGTTACCTCGTAACCGTCGCAGGTTCGCAGGGCAGCTTCGAGTAGTAGCCGCACCGAGAACGGCAACTCTTGCAGCTTGCAAAGGCCGAGGGATTCAAGCCGCGAAAGCCGATACAAGCCCGCCTGGCCGGAGCCGGTGTTGAATTGATCGCGCGCTGCGAAAGGATCGTGTTTGCGGGTCGTGTTTGCCATGTCACGCGTTTTCCTGCGAGATGGGTTCCTGCGAGCTATTTGGCGGTTCGTCGGCGGTCGCCGCCCTAGAACAGCGGATTTTACCAGTCCCGGCGCCGTTTGTCTGGGGGCACAATGTGCGAAACCGGCGCGACCGGCAAGCGGCCGGCGACGCTGTGGCGGAGTCTGGAAAACAAGCTGCACAGCGAGTTGACCCAGAACGCATAAAAACTAGACTTTCACGCCCGAAAAAACTTGTCCCTGTCCCCTCTGATTTCGCGCGCCTTGGGAGAATCTCCGGCGATGAGCCTACCCGTCTCGGCCGAAACGCATTCGCCAGAACCCAACCTGATTGTCGCGTCGGGCGACCTGGGCGCCGCCCCTCCGGAACCGTCGAAATCGTCCGCCGCGGGCGCCGCCGCGCCGATTGAAAAGTCCGAGGGGCCCTCCGAATCCACCGCCGGCGATTCCAAGCTCGAACGACTGTTGAGCCGAATTCATCAACTTCGCGAAGCCTCCCAGGCGCAAACGACCAACGCAGACCGGCCGAGTGATCCGCCGCTAGCCGGGTCGACGCCAACCGAGCCGACTCACGCGCCAGAGTCTCCCGCTACGGCCGAAGTGGAAGTGTTTCTTCCCAACGAGCCAACCACTTGGGAAGAGGCGCAGTTGCAGCCGGCGCTGGTCGAAGGCCTTTGCCTGAAGTTCCTGTTGTCCGTCGGCAGCGCCAGCGGTGTCGAAATCGCCGAACAAGCCAAGATCTCTTTCACGCTGCTGCAAGGATTGCTGCACCAGCTCAAGGCCGATCAGCTGGTTTATTATCGCGGCGGCGGCGTGATGGGGGACTACGAATATCAATTGACCGAAATGGGGCGCGAGCGCGCTCGCCGCATGGCGGAACATTGCTCCTACTCCGGCGCGGCGCCGGTCGCCCTTTCGGAGTACATTGCCAGCGTTGGCGCGCAGTCGCTGACTTGTCAGCACCCCACAGCGGACGATCTGCACAAGGCGTTCCACGATCTGCTGCTCGATAAAAAAATGCTCGACCGCCTAGGGCCAGCGATCAATTCAGGTCGAGGACTGTTTCTGTACGGCGCCGCCGGCAACGGCAAGACCAGCATCGCCGAGCGGGTGACCGCCGCGTTTGGTTCGGAAATCTGGATCCCGCGCGCCATCGGCGTCGACGGCGAAATCATTCGACTCTACGACCCCAGCACGCACGAAGAGGTCTCGCAGCCTCGCGGCGGTTTGCTCGACGCGCGCAAAGTCGATCGGCGCTGGATACGGATTCGACGACCGACGATCGTTGTCGGCGGCGAATTGACGATGGCGTCGCTCGAAGTCTCGTTCAACCCGGCGAGCGGCGTTTGCGAAGCGCCGCTGCAAATGAAAAGCAATTGCGGGACGCTGGTGATCGACGACTTCGGCCGGCAGCGAATGAGTACCGATGAACTGCTGAATCGTTGGATCGTGCCGCTCGAAAAGCGCTACGATTATCTGAACTTGCCCAGCGGAAAAAAAGTGCAGGTTCCGTTCGATCAGCTGATTGTCTTTTCGACCAACCTGCAACCGAAGGATCTGGTCGACGATGCCTTCTTGCGGCGGATTCCGTACAAGATCGACGTCATCGATCCGGACGAATCGCAATTCCGCGAGCTGTTTCGCCTGGTGGGACCCAAGCTCGGTTTTGTCTACAACGAAGAGGCGGTCGATTACCTGATTCGCACGCACTACCTGGCCGTCGGCCGCCCGTTCCGCTGCTGCCAGCCACGCGACTTGCTGCTGCAAATCCGCAATCATTGCCATTATCAAAGCCAGCCAGTGGCGCTGTCGCCCGAGGCCTTCGACTTTGCCGTGGCCAATTACTTTGCGGTGATGTAAAGCGAAAAGCGGCCGTTGCGCCGCGAACCGCCTGGCGCTAGCCTACGGGTTCTTCGTGGTGGAGTTGCCTCACCTATTCGCCCACTCTTATTCACCGGCGGCCGAGCACCGATCCGCTCACAAAAAACAAATCGAACTCTCCTCTCTTGCCACCCGTCCGGCATTGACCAACGCTCGCCGCCGGATAGGCTTGTATTGCGGACCGTGATGGCCGTGTCGACGGCCCTGGGGGGGCCTAAAACTAGCACGATCGAGGCAATTTCAGCATGCAGACTCAATTGGCTGTGCTCGGCGGTGGACCAGGCGGATACACGGCGGCGTTTCTGGCCGCGGACATGGGAATGGACGTCGTGCTGATCGACTCCGACGTCCGCTTGGGCGGAACCTGCCTGCTGCGCGGTTGCATTC
>DASXPZ010000026.1:0-3013 GCA_036493275.1 Pirellulales bacterium | reverse complement strand
CGAACAGCGGCCCGCCCGAATTGCCGGGATTGATCGAGGCGTCCGTCTGAATGCAATCCGTGTACTCCAGCAGCGTGCCGGCCGGATATTGATAGCGGCGCACGCCGGAGATAATGCCGTAACTGACCGAGGGCTGAAAGTCCGTGGCTAGCAGAAAGGGGTTGCCAATCGCGAATGCCCAATCGCCGACTTGCACCTGATCGCTGTCGGCCATCTCGGCCGTGGGAAAATCATTGCGGCCCAACAGTTTGATCACGGCCACGTCTCCCACCGGATCGATGCCGACGATCACGGCGTCGTACATGCGGCCATCGGCCATGCCGCACTTCATGGCGTCGCCCGATCCCTTGGTGACGTGAAAGTTCGAAAGGGCGTAGCCATCCGGCGAGATTACGACGCCGGAGCCGCCTCCTTGTCCTCCTGGCGCAAAGACCGCCACAGCCACGTCGCGCGCCTTGGCCACGACCGCGATCCGCTCGGCCTCGGCCTTGACCACAGCCTGGTCAACGTCGGCGGCGTGGGCTACGGTCTGGGCCAGCGCGACCCAAGACGCGCTCATCACGACGGCGACACACAGCGCGGCGAACTGTCTCATTTCAGAATCCTTGCTTCGCACAGGTCGAGAAAATCGCCCAAATCTAAATCTTCGCTGAAGTCGACGATGATTTTCAAGCGATTTACGCCCGACACCTCCAATTCCAGCGGCAGTGGCTCGTCATTGCCCGTAATTCGGCCTTCGAACAGCGTCCGGTCGTCGCCCAGGATGGTGAGTTGGACGTCGCCGGCGGGGCGGGCGCGGTCGTCGATGCCGGCGATCGCCCGAAAGGTCCGAAAGCCGTCGGGCAGGCGGTAGACGATGGCCGTGCGGCTGTGCAGCGCCACGCCCTTTTTGAATTCCTTGCCGCCGACGCGCAGCGGGCCGCCCCCTTCTTGAGCCCGATCGACCCGCGGGCGGTAGAACTGGCGGGCCGCGTTATCGTTGGCTTCGCCGAAATAAGGAGTCCACACAAGCGATTCCGGCTTGAGATCGCCGATGTACTGAATGTTCCCTTGCGAGAAATCCAACCGCGCGACTTCGGAGAGAGGGAGCGAGATTTCCAGGCCGGCGCTTGCGCCGATGACGAGCTTGTCTCCATCGATCGATAGTTTGGCCGCGCGGTAGCGTGAGCCAGAAGTATCGTTCACCACGCAAACGGCCGCCGGTGCTTTGGCAGGCTTGGCCGGGCGGTGGTAGAGCAGCCCTTCGATGCGCGACATCTTGACTTTGATCACGTCGCCGTCGAATTCGAAATTGACGAACTCAGGAGTCGCTTCGACGATGGCGCCGGTGAGCGAATCGAGCGCGTCGTTCTTACGCAGCACGATTACGTCGCTAGGGCGATCGAGCTTGGCGATGTCGTTCCATTGCTCGACCAGCGCGCCGGTCTGCTCGCGATAGCGGACCGAATCGATGGCCCGCGTCTGCGCCTTCGCCTCCGTTCCGTCGGCAAGCTGTAGCGTCGCCTGGTCGCCTTTGGTGGTGAAGCTCTTGACGACGAGCGTCGAGCCATCAACGAGCGCAACGGACATGGCGCTCTTGTCCGACGACTTCACCTCGTTCGGAAGCGTGACCGTCAGCAGGTCCTTCATGGCGAAGGATTGCTCGCCCGCCGGCGTGGTCAGCACAAGTTTGTCTTCCGCCACGCGGGCGAGCGCGCCGGTAACCGACTGCCCGGCGAGCGTTTGAAGCTGCGCGTCCGCAGGCGCGGCGAGCAGAGCAGCCAGCAGCAAGATTCCCATGTTCGTTACCTCGGTTCTCTCTTCCTGAACAAGCCGGCCACAGACGCCTGTGAAGACGGAGCGACTAGCGCTCGCCGCCCCCATCTTCGGTAGCCAGCTTTTTGAAGTAGGCCTGGATCACGTCGCGATAGTGCGACGGGAAGTCCTTGCCCACCTGTTGCAATGCTTCTTCCCGCTGTTTGGCGGGCAACTCGCCCCAGCCGGTTCCGCGGCCGATCGGTTTTTTGTGGGTGTCGCCCGCCCCTTGGGCTCCGGCGACGCGACTGTCTCCCATCGGTTGCTGCGGCTGGTTCTTACCACCGCTGCTGCCGCTCTTTTGCTGCTCCTGCTTTTTCTTTTCTTCTTCTTCCATCTGCTCGATCAACTTGTCGAGCGAGGCGACGACGCCGTCTTCTTCCTTGCGGACCTTTTCGCCCGCGCGACCAAGGCCGAGCCGGCGCTGCACGTCGTCCATGCGGCGCGAGATATGATCGAGCGAATCGTCTTCGAGCGCCTTGAGGTCTTCGCGCATCAGCCCGGCGACGGTCACATAGCGCGGCGGGCCTTCGGCCACTTCGCTCAGCAGGCGGTCGATGCTCTTCAACCCGTCGGTCTTGTTGAGCAGCCGATGGAAGGCGACGCTTTGATAGAACAGCAGCGCCGCCGGATCGACCACATCGGCCGGTTGCAGATCTTTCAGTTGTTCGAGCGATTCGTCATACAACCGTTGCTGCGACAGCCAGCGGCCGAAGAACAATCGCATGTTGTTCTTCAATAGCGGCTGAGCGTCCGCGGCGGTGAGCCATTCCTGCGGCGCGAGCAAACCTTTGCCGCGCGGATGCGAGCAAACGTCGACCAGAGCCTTGGCCTGCGGTTCGACCAGGGCGAACGTGGCGGCCAGCCGATCGAGCGGCGCGGCGGTGGCGAGCGGGCCGGCGCCTTTCTGCCAGATCGCCTCGGCGGCGGCGCGCGTCGCCTCGTCCGCCTGACGGGTTTCGAGCCAGGTGAACGCCTGTTTTTTTACTTCATCCGCCGGCGGGGCCTTGATCGTGGGAACGCCTTCCAGCACGTCCGGATCGGCGGCGCGGGCCGCGGGGGCGCACGCCGCGAACAACAGCGCGATCGTCACCAGCCGAGTGATGGTCGTGGAATAAAATCCGTTCATTTGTTTTTCCCCGTTACGATGTCTCGCGTGACGCGGAAGACGCTCTCTTCACGTTCGGCGAGGCGATCCAATTGCTCTAGCAACTCGGGC
>DASXPZ010000025.1:0-2811 GCA_036493275.1 Pirellulales bacterium | reverse complement strand
CAGGTGCGCTCCTTTCAAGACGTGCGCTGCGCAATTCCCCCTCTCCCTCCGGGAGAGGGACGGGGTGAGGGAGCGGCGCTGTAGGGCGATCACATTAACCCAGCGTTCGCCCTCATCCGGCGAACTTCGTTCGCCACCTTCTCCCGAGGGGAGAAGGACGCGCTCGCGCCATGCTCCTCAATCGATCGATTTGACTAGCGGTTGAACAAAAACGCCGGGCTGTTCAGTAGCGCCCAGGTCAGGTCTTGAGCCCCTTGCAGGCGGTACTGCTCGTGGGCAGTCTTCGACTGCGCGAGCATCGCCGAGAGGCGGACATAGTCGGCGTCGAGCGAGCGGTAATGGGTCGCGAGCGCCGCTTGCTGCTCGGGCGTTCTTTTATCGGCTGCGACCGCCAGGATCTCGGCGATCGCGGGCGGCAGCTTGTCGAGCTTCACTGGGCGCGGGGCGCTGGTGACCGAAATCCGCAGGCGGCCGATCGCGTGACCGCCGCCGTATTCCTGGTCGAGCACTAGCGAAAGAGCGGCGCCGGCGGCGAAGTTGACGTCCTCGGCCGTTTCGAAGATCGCCACGTGCGACTTGCCTGTGTTTGGAACGACGGCCCAACCGGTCTTCGGATCGCCATCCACCGCGGCCGCGGCAGGGTAGCCCTCTTGCGAAAAATCAGCGTCGGCCGGTTTGAGCGCAATCTTCTTGCCGGCCGAAAGATCGTCTTGCGCGGCGGCGGTTAGTCGCAGCTCGTTGAGCACGAAATTGCCGTTGGGCGCGCGTCCTGGTCCGCCGCCGGGGAGGCTGGCATCAGCCAGCGCTTCGACGCGAATGGCCGTAACGCCGGGCAGCTTCGTGGCGCCCAATAGCGTGTAGCGATCCTTGTCGGCTGGCTCAGCGCCGAACAGAATCGAGCCATCAGGCTGGCGCGCAGCTTCGGCCCCGCTGGCGGCCGTGGCCGACGCAACGTCGAGCGTGGTCCAGGCGACCGTGCGCTGTAGTTTTTCCCAGGCGGCTTGCCGCGCGGGGAGTTGTTCTTTTTCGAACTTCGCCAGTTCCGCGGCCAGGCCTTCGTACTCGCGCTTGGCGGCGTTGATCGCTTCGACGCCGGCAGCCGTTTCTTCGGGCTTCGGCGAACGGCTGAGGATGGCCATGAACAACTCTTCGACCAGCTTGTTGTCGTCGGGCTGCGTTTTGACCAGAGCCGCGATACGGTTCGTCGGATCGGCAATCGCCTCTGCAATCGTCGGGCCGTTTACCAGGTTGAGCGCCTGGCCCAACATTACGCCGGTCGAACGTTCGCATTCGCAAGCGCTTTCGCGCGGCGGGCGACCGAAGAGGCTAAGGAATCCGTCGGCCAGCTCCACGCCGCTATCGGGGAGTTGCGACGCCATGAATCCGGCGGGGACGCCCGGCAACCGCACCGTCGATCCGGTGGCGACATGGACCGCGTCGTACAGCGTTTCGGCTGGCAGGCGGCGGGCGATGGCGTGCGAGAAATTCGCGTCGTCATCCTTGTTCCATTTGTTCGTCGCGATCGATTGCTGATAGACGCGCGACTTGCAGATCTCGCGGAACAACTCGCGCACGTCGAACTTGCTGCCGATAAAGTCGGCCGTCAGCCGCTCGAGCAATTCGGGATTCGACGGCGGATTGCCGGCGCGAATGTCGTCGATCGGCTCGATCACCCCCACGCCCAACAGGTAGCTCCAGATCCGGTTCACGTAGCTCTTGGCGAAATAAGGGTTGTCCTTCGACGTGATCCAGCGCGCGAGTTGCTCGCGGCGCGAGGCCTCGCCTGCGGCGGCGTTGGGATAGGTGTAGGGGAACTTCGGCGGCGAGACCTTGCCCGTCCGGTCGTGCGTCACCTCGCCCGAACCCTGGTCGAAGATCACTTCGACGGCCGGCAGCGCCTGCTCGACGGCGGAGCCGCCGAGCGTTTTGCCGGCGAAGTCCGGCGACGCCTTGCGGCCGACGTGCGCAAAATAGGCCGAGAGGTTGTAATACTGGTCCTGCGTCCAGCGCTCGAAAGGATGGTCGTGGCACTTGTTGCAGCTAAACCGCACGGCCAGGAACAACTGCGTGGTGTTCTCCATCGCGTCGACCGGCGTGCGGAGGACCTTGTAGTACGAGGCCGGCGGATTTTCGAGAGTCGAGCCCGACGCAGTGAGAACCTGGTAGACGAACTGATCGTACGGTTGATTCTCCGAGAGCGATTGGCGGATCCAGTTGCGGAACGCCCAGGCGCCTTCTTCGCCGAGGAACTTGCGGTTCACTTGCAGCAGGTCGGCCCACTTATTCGTCCAATGATCGACAAATTCCGGGCTGCCGATCAGCCGATCGATCATTTCGTCGCGCTTGACCTTCGTGTCGCGCGTGTCGGCCAGGAACTTCCGCACTTCCTCCGGCTGCGGGGGCACGCCCAACAGGTCGAGATACAAGCGGCGGATGAAGTCCGAGTCGCTGGCCAACTCGCTAGGCTGGACCTTGATCTTTTTCAGCTTGTTGTAGACGAGCTCGTCCAGATGGTTGTTGGCGGGGACGTCTTTCCATTCAAACCCGCTGCGGTCGCCCATCACGACGACGGTGGCGGCGGCGTAGGCGCCTTCGTAACGGGCCAGCAGCGACGCTTCGCCGCGGCGCAGCCCGGTGGCCAGGCCTTGCTTATCGACAATCACCACGTCGGTCAGGCTGCTTTCGAGAAACGCCTCCGCGGTGACGTCACGCGTTTTGCCGTCGGCGAAGGTGGCGATCACCACAACTTGCTGCTTCATATCAGGCAGCGGAATCTGCGCGCTTTTCGGGAAAACTTCCAGTGAAGCAACG
>DASXPZ010000024.1:0-1675 GCA_036493275.1 Pirellulales bacterium | reverse complement strand
GTTGGCGACGTTGTTGGCGCGCCGCTCGGAGAGCCGCTGGTTGTAGCCGGCGGAGCCCGAGGCGTCGGTGTAGCCGGTCACGTGGATCGTGACCATGCCTCCGGCGCGCCACGCATCGGCGGCCTGGTTGATGACGCGCATACCGTCAGGCGTGATCGTGTCCTTGTCCCAATCGAAGAACACCAGGAACACTTGACGTTGCACGACCGGCGGCGGCGGCGGGGCCGGCGGGGCCGGCGGCGGCGCGCCGAAGCGGACGCTCAGGCTCGCGAGGATGTTGTGCGTGCCGTACTCGGACTTGTACTTGACGCCGTTGATCGCTTTGAAGGTCGGATCGGTCGTCGCCAGATAGCGGTAGTCGAGGTCGAAGGCCAGGGCAGGGTTAATGTTATACCGGATGCCGGCAATCCCCTGATACCCGAACTGCCAATCCGAACTGGACGCGATGGCGAAATCGGGGAGCGGAGATTTCGTCGCGATCGAGTCGTGCAGATTGACCGCACCGATGCCAAAGCCGATATGCGGGCTGACAATCCAGCCCACCGGGAAATCGTAGATCGCATTCGTCATCAGCGCGTAGCGATTGCGCTGACCAGTAACCGGGATCGAGATACCTCCAGAACCGGTGAACCCGGTAAGGTGGTTCGTGGCGAAGTTGAATTCTTCCTCGAAGCGGAGCGGCCCCCATTCATAGCCGGCGCGGGCTCCGACATTGTAGCCCGAGTCGTACTTTTGTGTGAAGTTGAAGCTGCCGACGCTACCTTTTGGGTCGCCGCTGAGAGCGGTCCAGCCGCCCTCGATCCCAAAGTAGAGAGCTCCCGGGCCACTGGGCATGACGAACCACTGCGCTTGTGCTTCCGCCCAGCTGAGCGCCATGGCGATAGCGACGCCGGCGCCTAGCAGAATGCGTTTTCTCATCACCTAACCTCCGGTAACACGCGTATAACGATAGTTACCCCATTCCATTGCGCCGCTTTTATCATCGACCAATGCGTTGGCAAACCCTCCCTAGCTCGCCACGTTCGTCAATCGGAAGCTTATTTGAGAATTGCGACATTCGTGCAACAGGTTCCCCGCGGCGAGATAGTTGTGACCGGCCGATCTTGTCACGGGGGTCGCTCCGCCTGACCGACAAAGCTCAAGCCATCAGGTGCGTCAATTTCAAGCGGCGGGCGGCGCTAATGGCGCTGGTGCCGATGGGGGGCCGGCGGCGCGTCGCCTCGGGCCTACGGAGTAGAATGGATGCATAGTCTCTGGCGAGCGACCGCTTCAGGCGGTTCAACGGTGGCCTCGCGAACGGCCGAAAACGGCGCAACCTCGCCGTCCGGGCGCGTTCCGGTGAAGGACCGAAATCCCACCCAGAACGGACCTGTGGAATGGGCCCCAAGCGTGAGATTTCGACCACTAGCAGGCTGTTGAAGAACTCGGTGGCGTTTGGGCGGTGGGCATGATTCCCTCGATGAGGGCATTCGTCGAGGGGAACGATGCGGGGATCCGACAAGCGGTCGAGGGAGCTTTTCTCGTATGTCGATCTTGAGCAGCGCGTGCGCCAGGATCATCCGCTGCGGGCGATCCGGTCGCTAACCGACGCTGCGCTTGAAGCGCTTTCGGCCGATTTTGCGGCGCTCTATTCTGGCCTCGGGCGTCCCTCGATCCCGCCAGAGATGCTGTTGCG
>DASXPZ010000023.1:0-5213 GCA_036493275.1 Pirellulales bacterium | reverse complement strand
GACTTCCAAATGCTGCAAAACAACTACGGTCAGTCGAGCGGCGGCGGCGGAGGGTCTTTGTCCATTGAGAATGCGAGCGTGCCCGAGCCATCGACCGTCGCGCTGTTGGGCATGGGTCTGCTCGCTCTGGTTGGCTTCCGTCGTCGATTGGTTTCTCGCTAAATACTTGGCTTGTTTCGGCGCGAGCTGTCGCGCTGACAAGCGATTTGAAACTTTGTACCTCACTTTTTGCATTAGGAGAGTTTTTCATGCTTCGACGCACGTTCCTATTCTTACTCGCACTTTCTACGATTGCGGCGACAGCCCGAGCCGCAACCGTTTCGCTCGATATCGAGCTCAACAAGGTCGCCAAGACGTACCAGGTCTTTGCGACGGTTAATGGGTCGTCCGAAGGGCTGGCCAGCTTCGACATCGACGTGGTGGGCGCCGGCGGCGCAACGGCTACCAAGGCGACGCTGCAAGCGCCGCGAGTCTTCGACAACGGCCTAGGCGATTTCACTGGTTTTTCGGCGTTCCGCAACAACGGAGCGGCCAGTGGAACCAGTTGGGTGGGCATTGTTGCCAGCCAGGACACTACCCAGACCGATCCAGGCTATTACATCTTCAATGTCGGAGTCGCGTCTCCCTATTTGCCAGTACTGTTGGCCAGCGGCACCTATAGTGGGACGGTGGGAACCTTGACCGCTCAGTTGCATAGCGGTAACACCTTCAATTTGTTCCCGCAGGGTTTCTCTCCTGGGGGAAGCACCTTCGCAGCGACCAGCGTTCTGCCGTCGACGGCGGCTCTTGTTCCTGAGCCTGCAACCGTGGCGATGTTGGCGACCGGAATCATCATGCTCGGAGCGGCCGGCTATCGTCGCCGCGCGCGAGCGGCTGCGTAATTAGGAGCTTCTCGGAAGTCGTGTGTGGTGAAGAGGCAACCTGATTAGCAACAACGCACGATCACTACCCCTCGCGAGGGAGCAAGCGGTCCGCCGCTCGCTCCCTCGTGACGGTGGTTTTGGGTAAGTGAGGCAATTCGTGACGCCGCGCTGTCGATATTTTGCGCAAGGCCCCACTCCGCAAGCATCGGTCTGAACTACAGCGGCGGATCGGCTTCGAACGCCTGATCCAGCATCGGCGACGTGCCGGAACTGGCAAGCAACCTTGCTTTTCGCCTGCGTATTTTTTTTCGGTTTTAAGGCTTCGCTAATCATGCGCTAATCATGCGCCGCTAGATTGCTGGATCGTTCTGCTGCATCCAATCCGCTTGCTTTTCTTGCAGTGGACGCGTTGCAGTTCATTGACAACGAACGAGTCGGCGGCTTCTGGCTATCTCTTTCTTCTTCCATTGACTTGCGAGAGGTAGGAAACTCCCACATGGGAACTCGAATCGCGGCTCAACCAAAGATCGGGCTTCCGCGCGCCGGATCGTCGGTTTTACTGGACGAGCAGTCGCGTCGCGTCCGCCGCAGATCGGCAGGTTTCACGCTGGTCGAATTGCTGGTTGTGATCGCGATTATCGGCATCTTAATCGGCCTGTTGTTGCCGGCGGTGCAAATGGCCCGAGAAGCGGCCCGCCGCATTCAATGCACGAACAATCTCAAGCAGATCGCCCTGGCGCTGCATAATCATCACGATATCATGCAGTCGTTTCCGCCGGGCCTGCCTCATTGCTCGCCCAAGGTGGGGCTATGGAGAACCGGCGGAACGCAGATCGGCGTTCTCTGCCAGGGTCCGAACTGGGCTTCGAGCATCATGCCGCAGTTGGAAATGCCGGCCATGGACGAAAACCTGCGCGGCTGCCTCGATAACGAAGCGCACGCGGCCGACGATTGCGATCGGATCAAACCCGGCGCGCCGTGGCGCGATTTCGGCGATCGAATCATCGGCCTCTATATTTGTCCCAGCGCCGATCAGTTGGACGCTCAAATGAGCGCTTGGGAACTTGAGAATCTGCAGAAAGCGAACTACGCCGCCAATTTTGGCTCGGACACCTACCTGTCGTTTCAAGATCCTGCCAAGGCGGGCGCTTTCGGAGTAATCGTCCCGCAAGGGACCGGAAACGTAAAGCAGATCCTCAATGATCCTTCGCTCAAGGGGCGTTGGAAAGCGGCCTGGGGACAGGGAACTCGCATTGCCGAGATCATCGATGGCACGTCCAACACACTTCTGATTAGCGAACTGAACGGCTTCGACGACGCCACCGATGGCCGCGGCACGTGGGTCTGGGGCGGCATGGGAGGCTCTACCTTCACCGCCAGGTATCCGCCCAACGCAGTTCAAAACGACGTCATCCCGGCCTGTAGTAGTGCAATCAAGACGAACGATCGCCGATACTGCACGCAGAATCAGGGGGACGGCAACGTCTGGGCCTCTGCGCGCAGCAATCACTCGGGAGGCGTGAACTCTTCGCTGGCCGACGGCAGCGTGCGCTTTTTCAGCGACAACATTGACGGCGGCCTCTGGCAAGCCCTCGCCACGCGCGGCGCGGGAGACACGGCGTTCGTGCCGTAGGAGTTCGCCTGATGCGACTGCCAGTCAAAGCGGCAACCGCAACCTCGCCTCACCGTCCGCTCCCCAATTGAACTCCCGCTTCTTCGCGTTTGCGGACCATCGCCATCGCTTCTTCGAAGTGCGCTTGTAGCTTCAGGAATTGCTTCTGGTCGCCCCCATGATCCGGGTGTTGCGTCTTGATCTTTTCGCGGTAGGCGCGAAGCAACTCTTCTTTTTCGCAGGGCCAGCCCAGGCCGAACACGACCAGGCAGCGCGGGACCTTGGGGCGCGCCCACTCCGGGACGCTATCGTCGCGGAAGACCAACGTCGAGATCGCTCGTCGTAGCGACCGCAGATAACGCCGCACGTCGAAATAGGCAAACACAAATCCCAGCGTCGGGAGCGCAATCACGAGCGCGACAAAGACGCAGAGCGCCGTGATATCGAGCGAGTCTCCCCAGACGTGTTCGGGCCCGTTGTCCATAACGGCGTTTGTTATATCGGGGAGGCAATTCGAGGCCAACGGGATATCGTCCGGGCGGCGCCAGTCAATGCCGCAGAGGTCTCGACCGCCGTTTTGCCCAGGATTTCGATTTTTTTGCATCCGCCCAGACCTTCGGTTAGTCTGTGGAGAGCACTCCCGCCGTCTGCGCGGCCCCCGCTGGCAAGATTCGCAGCGAGCCTGTCGCGGACTCCCACCCACGCCCACCAAGATTTTTTGACTTATCAGGAGACGTCGCTGTGAGCGAGATTTTTTACACCGGCCTGTCGCGTCGCGAATTATTAAAAAACACGGGGCGCGTCGCCGCGGCCGGAGCCCTGGTCGGCATGGCCGTCCCCAAGGTTCACGCCGGCGAAAGCAATACGATCCGCGTCGCGCTGGTGGGCTGCGGCGGTCGCGGCACGGGGGCCGCCACGCAGGCTCTGGCCACCAAGCAAGGACCGATCGAACTGGTCGCCATGGCCGACGTCTTTCCGCACAAGCTCAACAGCGCTTACGACGCGCTGAAGAAAGAGGCTCCGGATCAGCTCAAGGTGACCGATGAAAAGAAGTTCATCGGCTTCGACGGCTTCAGGCACGCGATGGATTCGCTCCGGCCGGCCGACGTGGTGATTCTGGCCACGCCGCCCGCGTTCCGCTGGGTGCAGTTCTCCTATGCGATCGAAAAAGGGCTGAACGTCTTCATGGAAAAGCCGACCACGGTCGACGGCCCCACCACGCGCAAGATGCTCGCCCTGGCGGAAAAGTCGCGCGAGAAGAATCTCAAAGTTGGGGTCGGCCTGATGTGCCGCCACTGCAATGCCCGTCAGGAGCTGTTCGACCGCATCAAGAACGACGAGTTGGGGCAGTTGAATTTATTGCGGGCTTACCGCATTGCCGGGCCGACAGCGCACGCCTTTGCCCTGCCGAAACCGGCCGATGAAACGAGCGAGTTGCTCTATCAGATTCGCGAGTTCCACGCGTTCCTCTGGGCCAGCGGCGGAGCGTATAGCGATTTCTTGATTCACAACATCGACGAATGCTGCTGGATGAAAGACGCTTGGCCCGTCTCGGCCAAGGGCTTTGGCGGGCGGCACTATCGGGGCGACTTCGTCGATCAGAACTTCGATACTTACTCCACCGAGTTCACGTTCGCTGACGGCGCGAAGCTGATGCTCGAAGGGCGCACCGTCGAAGGGTGCTACAACGAATTCGCCAGCTATTGCCACGGCTCGAAGGGCTCGGCCATTATCTCGACGGCTGGCCATGCGCCTGCTAAATGCCGGATCTTCAAAGGCCAGAATCAGGACAATAAGGCCGACGTCGTCTGGTCGGCGCCTAAGCCGGAGCCGAACCCGTACCAGTTGGAATGGGATCACCTGATCGCGGCGATCAAGTCGGACAAGCCGTATAATGAAGCCAAGCGCGGCGCCGAGGCGAGCCTGGTTACATCGATGGGTCGCATGGCCTGCCACACCGGCCAGGTGGTCACGTACGATCAGATCCTGAATCTCGACCACGAATTCGCCCCCGACCTGGACAAGCTAACGATGACGTCGCCAGCGCCGCTGCTGACCGGGACCAACGGCAAATACCCGGTTCCGCAGCCGGGCATTGTGATTACGCGCGAGTATTGAGTCGGTTTTGCAATGGCCCCGGGAATCTTCCGATTCCATCGAATGAAGAATCCTAAGCAAAGGGCCTCGCCGATCGGCGGGGCCCTTTATTTTTGCGAAGCGCTAGAAGTACGGCGCCTACTGTTCAAACTCAAAATGCTCGATAGTGCAGTTGGGCAACTCTTGACTAAGCGCGCTGATTTGTTGCTTCGATACAGACGAATAGTAAACCGTTAGTGTCGTCAAGCTGGAAAGATTGCTCAGTGGCGTGAGGTCGACGACTAGCGTCCCATTGATTGCTAGGCGCTCAAGTTTCTTAAGCCCTGCCAAAGGTCGCAGGTCCCGAACCTGAGTGGCTGTCATATATAGTTCTTCCAAGTTCACCAGATTCGCTAGCGGCGAGATGTCTTCGACGTTCGTTCGACTGATGTCCAATTGGTGCAATTGTTGGAGGCGAGCCAGCGGCGCCAGATTGGCAATTGGGGAACCATTTAGTTTGAGAACTTCGAGGCGGTCAAGTTTCGCGAGTGAGCTAAGGTCTTGCACCTGAGTACGTTGCATCTCCAGAAACCGCAACTCAATCAGTCCTCGCAGAGACTCGACGTTCATTACCGACGTGTCATTCAGAGACAACTCTTCCA
>DASXPZ010000022.1:0-5992 GCA_036493275.1 Pirellulales bacterium | reverse complement strand
TCCGTTGATTCCTCGAATGTCAAGTCAGCCGGCAAGTCCTCTAGCAAGCTGGCTCAGCGAATCCAACTTCCCGCCGGCGCGGATCCGGCCACGGCTTGGAATGATCATTTCGCCACCACTCAGGAATCGCCGGAATCGGTTTGGGAGACTGTGAGTTACCTGTTGGCGAAAAAAGAATACGGGTCAATGGTCGACCTGATTACGGCCGCGATTCAAAACGGCCAGGCCCAGCCCTGGATGTACGAAACCATGGGACTGGCAATGAGGCTGGACCAGCGCAAGCCGGAAGATATCGAACGCGTGCTGATGTCGGCGCTCGACTTTGTCAACGACTCGGAGCACATGCTCTACCTGGCCCAATATCTGGCAGACGCTGGGATGGAGAAGCGGGCGCTTTCGATCTTCCATCAGGTGGCGCTGCTCGAGCCGAGTTGGTCCAAGCCCTTCGTGCAGGGGCTTCGCCTGGCCAAGAAATTCGACGACGTCGACGGGATCGAATGGTCGAGCTTGGGGATCGTCTCGCAAGCTTGGAGCGGCGACGAGGCGGTGGTCTGGAAAGAGGCTCAACACACGGCGCTGGCGACGATCGAAAAAATGCGGGCTGACGGACACAATTCGTCGGCCGACAACTTCGAGCGCAAGCTGAACGAAGCCCTCAGCCGGGATGTGGTCGTCGTGATCTCATGGCCAGGCGCCGCCGACGTTGATTTGCAGGTGGAAGAACCGGCGAATACGCTTTGCTCGGCCCACAATCCCCGCACCACCAGCGGCGGCACGCTGCTGACCAGCAGCAGCAAGGGACGCGACAAAAAAACCAACTCCATGACCACCGAAGAGTACGTTTGCCCCAAGGGCTTCGACGGCACGTACCGCGCCCTGGTGCGCCGCGCCTGGGGCAAACTCCCCACTGGCAAGGTCTCGGTCGACGTCTACACGCACTATTCGGGCAAAGATCAGAAGCAAGTGGTTCACAAACAGATTCCGTTGACGAATGACGAGGCGCTGATTGTGTTCGATCTCAAGGATGGTCGTCGCACGGAGCCGCTATCCGATCATCAGGTGGCCAACGCGGTCGCCAAGCAGGTCGCCGTCGGTCATCAGATTCTGGCCCAGCAACTGGCCGCGCAAGATTCCACTCCCACGGCCAGCTTCTTGAAAAGCCGCGGGGAGTTTCCACCTGGCCAGGCCGGAGCCGTGGCCGACGCCGGTGGTGTAGCGCAACCGTTCTTCGCCGGCGGCCCCGTCGGTTACCAGCCCGTCATTCAGCAGTATCCCTCCGGCGCCATGTTGCGCTCGAACGCGGTCGTCTCGGCAGATCGCCGCTACGTGCGGGTTTCACCGTTTCCGATGTTCTCGGGCATTGGGCAGGTCAACACATTTAACTACGTGTCTGGCGGCAGCGGCACGAGCAACGGTGGAAACACGGGCGGGTCCCCCAACGGCGCCGGCGGCGCTGGAGCCGGCGGCTTTGGCTCAGGCAGCGGCATCGGCGGATTCTGAGCAGCGATTTCTAGAAAGCCGGATAAGGCTGCAAGCTCTAGGAAACAATTACGCGCGGACCAATCCGGGCGTGATATCGAGATCCAGATTCTCGATCAGCCCGGCTCGCAAACGTTCTACAGCGATTGCCCCCATCACGGCGTTGTCGGTGCAGAGTTTTAGCGGCGCAACGTGCAGCGTGATCTTCTCGCGCTCGCAGGCGGCCTGCAATTGTTCGCGAAACGGCCCGTTGGCCGCGACTCCGCCGCCGACGCAGAGCGTGCGAACTCCGCTCGTTCGAACCGCGGCCAGCGACTTAGCCACCAGCACGTCGACCACGGCTTGTTGAAAGCTCGCAGCCAGGTCGGCGACCAACCGGGCGTCTAGCTGCGATGTGTCTGGCAGCGGCGTCCCTGGCGGCGAGATCGCGTAACGCACCGCCGTTTTCAGCCCACTGAAACTGAATTGCAAGCGATCCTCGCGCAGAAACGAACGGGGAAATGAAAACGCGGCCGGGTTGCCACTCGCGGCGGTGCGTTGGAGGGCCGGCCCTCCCGGAAAGCCAAGTCCCAGCATGCTGGCGACTTTGTCGAAGGCTTCGCCCGCGGCATCGTCGATGGTCCCGCCGAGCAGTTCGAAATCGAGCGGGTTGCGGCAGCGGTACAAGCTGGTGTGGCCGCCGCTGACCACCAGGCCGATGCAGGGGAAAACGTCGATCCCGCTGGCGATACGACAGGCGTAGACATGCGCGTGCAGATGGTTGATCGCGACCAGCGGCCGATCGATCGCCACGCACAGCGCTTTGGCCGCGGCCAGGCCCACCAACAGCGAGCCCGCCAGTCCGGGCGTCGTCGCCACGGCCACCGCGTCGAGCTCATCAAGTCGCACGCCCGCGCGGCGCAGCGCTTCGTCGATCACAGGGAGCATCTGCTCCAGGTGGGCGCGCGAGGCAATCTCGGGCACGACGCCGCCAAACTGGCGATGCAGATCATCTTGCGAGGCGACGACGGCTGAGAGGACCTCGAGCCGATCCGTGACCACCGCGGCGGCGGTTTCGTCGCAGGTGCTTTCGATCGTGAGGAGCTTCATCCTGAGGCGCGTTCTATCTTTGGACCCATCAGGAAGGAAGCCTCACGCATCGCGAGACGTCGCTAATAGCTAATAGACTGAATGAAACGTCGTACGATTCAAAGCCGGCTCGAATCAAGCTCAACCGGCCTTGGCGATCTCGGCGTTCAGATAATCGAGGGCCTTCTGCAATTGCCGGTCGACGAATTTCGATCTCTTGGCCGCCTTGGACTCTTTGGCGTCGGCCTTTTCATCGGGCGTTTTTTCCTCCGGCTTCTTGTCGCCGGCGTCCTTGTCCGCAGGGGGCTTCTCCTCCGGGGGCTTGTCCGCCGCCGGCTTGTCATCCTGCGGGGCGTCCTCGGCCTTGGGCTTATCCTCAACCTTAGGTTTTTCGTCGGCCTTGGGCTGGTCGCTCTCCTTCGCGTCGGCCGGCTTGTCCTTCGCCTCGCCGGCGTCTTTAGCGACGTCCTTTGGCGCTTCCTTCGACTCGTCCCCTTCCTTAGTGTTCTCGGCGTCCGGCTCTTTGTCGCCGCCCGAGTGATTGATGAGCAGAATGTCTCGATCGCGGCGATAAAGGTGGAGTTGCGCGAGCTCTTCTTCCGGCAATTTCAACTCAAAGCCATCGTTCGGGCTGACGCCCCATTCGTCCGATTCTTTCGAGTCTTCGCGCTTGTGGATGTTCTTGCCGCTCGGTCGCATATAAGCGGCCGTGGTGAGCTTGAGCGCGCTGCGTCCCCCTTCCAGCTCGATCACGTTCTGGACGCTGCCTTTACCCCAGGTGCGCTCGCCGATAATCACCGCCCGCTTGTGGTCTTGCAGGCAGGCCGAAACGATTTCGCTGGCGCTCGCGCTGTAGTGATTGACCAGCACGACCATCGGCAGATCTTCGAAAACGCCGTCTTTTTGGGCCTCCCAGCTCCGGGGCGTGGTGTTGCGGCCCTCGGTGCTGACGATCTTGCCTTCGGAAACGAACAAGTCGGAGACGCCGATGGCGGCGGTCAGCAACCCGCCCGGATTGAAACGTAGATCGAGGATCAGCCCACGGACCCCTTCCCGCTTCAACTCTTCGAGCGCGCGGGTCAGGTCGCGCTCGGTGTCGCGACCAAAGGCGGTGACGCGGATGTAACCGATTTTCTTTTCATGGTCGAGCAGGAAATCCCAACTGTCGTCGTCCTTGCGCTGGTCGCCCATGACGGTGTCGACATGGACGATTTCTCGATCCAGGCTGAACGTCCGACGTTTGCCGCTACTGGGTCGGAAGGTGGTAATGGTGACTTTGCTGCCGGGCTCACCTTTCAATCGCTTGATGGCGTCGTCGAGCTGGCGGATCTCGGCGGTCGTTTCGCCCTCGATCTCGATGATCCGGTCGCCGGCCTGCATTCCTGCCCGATAAGCGGGGCTGCCGACGATGGGGCTGATGACGATCAGTTGCCCTTCGCGCGGAATGTCGACCTGGATGCCGATGCCGCCGAATTGATTGTCGACATTGGTTTTGAACTGGCCGAGATCCTGGGGGCTGATGTAGTTCGAATAGGGATCGAGCTTGGTGAGGACGCCGCGGATGGCGGCTTCCATCAGCTCGCGGCGGCTGATGTCCTTGACGTAGTTGCGTTCGACCTGGTCGATGGTGTCCGCAAACAGCTTTTGCAGCTCGAACTCTTCGGCGGCTTCTTTGGCGGCGGCCTCAGCCTTGGCTTTGGCGGCTTCGTCCGCCGGCTTGGCTTCTTCTTTGGTCGCGGCGGCGGTTTCTTTTTCGGCCGTGGCCGGCGCGGCGTCATCGGCTACTGCCGCGCTGCCCATCGACAGCAACAGGGCGCACGCCAAGACAAACCAGTGGGAGCAAAGCCGCTGCATGATGGCCTCCGTGAAATCCCCGGCGGGGGGGAGCGAGGTGCAAGTAGGTAGGACCGAGAACGAAATCGCCGGGCGGGCGAGAACTGTCGAGAATCGTCGCAAGGCGCCTTAAATTCTAGACTTAAATTAGTATAAGAACGCCGCGCCGGCCGGGCAAGCAAAGAACGGGAGGGCGACGGGTGATCATGCGCCTTCTGCGGAGGCATTTGCGGCGTCGATTCCTTACTTTTCCGGAATGCAACGTCTTCAGATCGAGTCTCGCTCGCCTCCCGAATGAAATCGCTCGCGCGCTCTCCACCGATTCGCTCATTTACCGGCGGAATCTTGGCTGAAAGAGCTGGATCACACACCCGAAGCGGCAGCGTCGCACGAAAAAAGGCGGACGTGGTGAACCCAGGCGGGTGGGAAATTTCGCAGCACGCATTCGCGATGAAACTCGTGCGGTTTGAGCAGCGCGTAGAGGTGCTGGCCGATCGTGGTCAGGCGGGCTCGTTCGTTCCGGCCGGCCAGGGTCCGTTTGACGGGTCGAACGCCGACGTACTCGAAGAACGACAGCGTGCCGCCGGGGGCCAGCAGGCGTGAGAGGGTGCTGAGGATCTGGCCCACCAGTTCGCCGGAAAAATTATTCAGCGGCAAGCCGGAGACAATTGCGTCGTACCCGCCGGCCGGATCGAGATCCTCGACCGCCTGATGCAAGATCCGCGTCTGGGTCCGCGCCGGGGTGAAGAACGGATCGCGCTCGAAGCGCTCGCGCAAATGTTCGACGAATGACCGGTTGAGCTCGACAACGTCGAACGAGTCGCTTGCGGCCAATTGCGGCACGATCCAGCGCGTGACGGCCCCGGTGCCGGGCCCGACTTCGAGAATCTTTCGCCCCGGCTTGTGGCCCGCGACATAGCGCGCAAGCGCCTGCGCCAGCCATCGGCTGCTAGGGGCAAGCGATCCGGTAGTGTGAAAGTTTTCGACAAACTGCCGAAAAAATAGCCGGTGGTCATTGAGCATTGGCAAGAGCCGCGTGCGGGCGACGATTCAGTCGGGATGTGGGGCGTGGGCATGCTGCAGTCCGCGGCGAGCGGCAGAGCGCCAATATCGCGGTCAGCGATCGTCTCGTCCATGCCTGGCGCGCAACAAAAACGGCGGTCCGACCCGTCATGGGTCGGACCGCCGCGACTAGCAAGACCAGACCTTCCTCCGCCCTTGGGGGTCGGAGGAGCATGCTCAAACACTCTGGAACAACTACCTAACTACCGCAGCACGAGTTGCAGCAAGGGACCGGGCAGCAAACCGTTACCGGAACTTGCTTGCAGATCACTCGCGGCACGCAGCGGGTCACCGTGTAGGCAACCTGCTTCGGCACACAACGCGAGACGTTGATCGTCTTCGTGTAGTGGACCGGCTTGCAGACCGTGTAAGCAATCTGCTTGACGCGCTTCTCGGACTCGATGTGGCAGCAGGTGTACGGAACCTGCTTCGAGTGGCACTCGGAAACCATGTGGCAAACCTTGTAAGTGCAGGTCTTGACGTGGTTTTCCGGCACCATCTTGCAGACCGTGTAGTTGCAGGTCTTCACGTGTTGCTCGGGAACCATGTG
>DASXPZ010000021.1:0-1705 GCA_036493275.1 Pirellulales bacterium | reverse complement strand
ATGCGGCGCGATTCGAGGCCGAGGGGCGGCAGGGCGTTGTGCGGCTGTTGATGCCGCGCGAGGGGACGCTGGTGCTCGACGATCTGGTGCGGGGTCGCGTCGAGTTTCCGTGGGCGAACGAACAGGATCACGTCGTGCAGCGGGCAGATGGGTCGTGCCTGTACCACTTGGCGACGGTGGTCGACGATCACGAGATGCAGATCTCGCATGTGATTCGGGCCGAGGAGCATTTGTCGAATACGCCGCGACAGATTTTAATTTTTCAGGCGCTGGGTTACGCGCTGCCCGCGTTCGCGCACTTGCCGTACGTGGCGGAGCCGGGCAGCAAGACGAAGCTCAGCAAGCGGAAGCTCGACAAGTATCTGAAGAACCGCGACTTCGCGCAGATGATGGAGCATGGGCAGTCGGTCGCGCGGCGGATGAAGTTGCCGGTGGCGACCGAGACGTTCAATCCGGTGATCGTCGACTTCTACGAGCAGGTCGGTTATTTGCCGGATGCCATATTAAACTATCTGCTGCTGCTTGGCTGGTCACTGGACGACAAGACGGAAGAGTTTACGCGGGAAGAGATGGTGCGTTTGTTTTCGCTGGAGCGCGTCAACAAAGCGCCGGCCAGCTTTGATCCGGCGAAGCTGATTTCGTTTGAGGGCCGGGCGTGGCCACATGTGCCGATCAAGCAGCGGGTGGCCAAGGTGGTGCCTTGCTTGCAGCGGGCCGGTTGGATCGCTGATCCGCCGCCATGCGATACGGCGCCGGTGGTGACGAAGATCGTCGAGGCGGCCGGAGACCGCATTAAGGTGGCCGGCGACATCCTCGATTACGACGAGTTCTTTGTTGGCGACGAGCAACTGCCTTACGACGACGCGGCAATCGATAAGCGATTGCGGAAGGCCGCTGGGGCTCAGGAACTTGTCGCGAAGTTTCGAACGGCTCTGGCGACCGTCGAGCCGTTTACGGCCGAGCACTTGGAGAAGTGGATGCACGAATGGGTTGCCGCCGAGGGGATCAAGATCGGCGACATTGTGCATGCGGTACGCGTGGCGGTGACGGGCAAGGCGGTTGGTTTCGGGCTTTTCGATACGCTGGCCATTCTGGGCCGCGAGCGGTGCCTGGCGCGGATCGATCGGGCGCTGGCTCTGGCGAAGGGGTAGCACTGGTTGTCCCAACCAGTGTCGCGCAGCGACAAGAACCTTTTGAGTAACGCGTGTCTCTGGATGGGCGGCGCGTTGTCAGATGCTTCTTGCGGCTGTGCCGCCCCGGTTGGGACAACCGGGGGTACCTTGGAAAACGGTTATTACTGGTTGTCCCAACCAGTGTCGCGCAGCGACAAGAAGCATTTGAGTGAGGTGTGTCCTTTGAGGGGCGGCGCATCATCACATGCTTTTTGCGGCTGCGCCGCCCCGGTTGAGACAACCGGGGGTACCCTAAATCACAATTGAAACTTCAATCGATCCACTCGATTTTCACGCCGACGTCTCGTCCTTCCAAATACCAGCGAGCGGAACTCCACTGCCAATCGACGGCGCGCTTGGCAAGTCCGGCGCGCACGGGGTTAAGATGCATGTATTCAAGTTTCTCGTCCACCTTCTTCTGCTCAAAGATCTCAAATGAATGGTACTTTGGCTGCCAGAAGCGGACGCCGACTGGCGCCTGTTCAAAATAGAGTAGTTGCTGCTTCGCGTACCACTCGCGAATTACTCGACTG
>DASXPZ010000020.1:0-15406 GCA_036493275.1 Pirellulales bacterium | reverse complement strand
AGAGAGAGAACAAATCACAGAAACAAGAGACGAACGAGATCAGACCATCGTAGTCAATCCTGTCCACGTCTGGTCGCGACTCGAAGTCGCCGCCGGAAATGAAGAAACAAGTTCAGCGGGTGACGTGGTCTTCGTCGCGGTTGAAAACGAGATTCGCTCGCTATGGCTGAATGGAACCGAGCGAGAAGCCACGCGAGATCTGACGGCAAACCAACAATTTCGCCTAATAGAGTGGCGAGCAAGCCACCCAGAACTGAACAACGAGGAAGCGGTCGGTCTGTGCCAGAAACTGATGAATGGCGGCTTGATCGTAATCGGCTGAATTTCTCAAACCCAACAAACCAATTCGAAACGGCCTGATTCAACAACATAAAAGGTGAGCCATGGATTGCTCGCCAGCAAGATATCGGACTGAAGCGGTCACAGCCTCCTCACGCTTCTGTCCGATTTACCTGACACCGAGGAGGCGCGCATTTGAGAACCGAGTATTGCCCGTCTTATTCATGGCGTTTGCCATAACGGGCGGCACGAAGGTCTCAAAAGAAAAAGGAGAGTTGCTATGTCCCGCGTTGATATCATTCGTGCTTGGAAAGACGCCTCGTACCGCAACAGCCTGTCGGCCGCTCAGAAGGCTGGCCTCCCCGCCAATCCGGCCGGCATGGTCGAACTGACCGAGATTGAAGCTTCGACGATCAACGGCAAGGTGGCGCTCGCTGGTTGCAGCGGCTGCCACGGCTCGCGCGTTTGCCCGAACCTCGCCTAGTCAACACGCCGAGAGATCGCGGCGAAATAGGAGCTTGCCGCGATCCAAAAGTTCTTCCCCGCCCGTGACGGCGAGCCACCACGATGCTCGGTGGCTTGCCGTCACTTTTTTTGCTCTCTTCAAGCCCACCCCAGCGCTGTCAGGAGAAATGTCGATGAGCCTTGCCAACATGCGCCCAGAGAACCCGCGACAAGATAACGATCTAGAAACGAATGAGCCCCTCGGCTTGCTTCAGATATTCTCCGGCCCGATCAACGAGGCGCGGCAGGCACTATCCGCCGATCTTCACGCGCTCCGCGAAGAATACGCCGAGCTGGCCAGCACTTTGCTCAGCGATCCGGCCGCGATGGCGTCATTATTGTTCCGCCAGTTGACGCCCGGCCTATTGCTCAAAGCCAGCCGCACCCTGACGCTCGAACTGAACGTCGCCCGCTTACTGGGCGAGCTGGTCGGCGAGACCCCTGCGGAGCGCTATCGCAGTTTTCTAAAACGACTCGGCCAGCCTGAAGTCGCGCAGGCGATTCTGACGGAATACCCAGTTCTTGAGCGACAGGCGTTGTTGTTCATCCAGCAATGGCGTCAATTCAGTCTTGAGTTCATCCGCCATCTCTGCGCGGACTGGCCTCGGATTTGCAATGCGTTCGGTCTGACCGCGGCAGACGCGGGCCTCGCAGACCTGAAAGGCGACGCCGGCGATCGGCATTGCGATGGACGAACGGTGCAACTTCTCACGCTCCGCTCAGGCCGAAAGCTGGTTTACAAGCCACGATCGCTCGCCGCCGACCTGCGCTTTCAAGAACTGCTCACCTGGTGTAACGAGCGCGGCGCCGAGCCGCGATTTCGCACTCTCGCGATGCTCGACTGTGGCAACCACGGCTGGGTCGAATTCGTTTCGCACGCCGATTGCCAAGACGCGGGACAAATCTCGCGCTATTATCGCCGGCAAGGAGCCTATCTGGCGCTACTCCACGCCGTGGGCGCGAACGACATCCACTTCGAGAACTTAATCGCCTCGGGCGAACATCCGATGCTCGTCGATCTGGAGACGCTCTTCCATCAACGCTTGCCCGGCCTGTCGCAAGATCCGGCGGGGGAGGGGATGTCGCACTCGGTAATCTCCGTCCGGCTGTTGCCAAGAGTTTCGTATGTAGAAGGGGTCGAAAGCGGCATCGATTTCAGCGCGCTCGGCGCAAAGGCGGGACAGGAAATCCCCTATCCTGAGCGGCGCTTCGAGTCGGACGGAACCGATGAAATGCACGTCCGTCAAGGGCATGCCGTCGTCCCTAAGGGCACGCATCGGCCCACGCTACTGGGCGCCGAGGTTTCGCTCGCCTCGCACGAGCATGACCTGACGCGCGGCTATCTTGAGATGTACCAATTGCTGCTGCGCGAGCGAGATGGTCTGTTAGCCGCCGACAGCCCGCTGGCGGCGTTTGCTGAAGTCGAGACCCGGTTCATTGCCCGCGTGTCGCAGATTTATTTTATCTTTCTCGACCACAGCTTTCACCCCGATCTGCTGCGAAACGGTCTCGACCGCGATCAATGGTTCAAAGGGCTATGGCAGCAAGTAGACCTATTCCCGGGTCTCGCGCCGCTGGTCCATGCCGAACGCGCCGCGCTCGATCGCAATGACATTCCTCTGTTTCATGCTTGTCCCAGCTCTAGGGACCTGGTTGGATCGAACGGCGAGCGGATTGAGAACTTCTTCGACCGCACGGCGCTCGAAATGGCGTACGACCGAATCCGGAGGATGGGACCGGACGATCTGGCCCGGCAGACGTGGATGATCCGTTCGTCGTTGGCCATGCTGCCCGACGCATCGTCTGCCGCGGAAACACAGGGCGAGGAGACTTTGGACTTCAGCCTGAGCCCGGACGAATGCATTGCGGCGGCGCGGCGTCTGGGAGATCGACTGGCTGCCCTGGCTTATGAGACAGAACATGAAGCGGGCTGGCTCGGCTTTCAGAGCCAAGAGCGCGGCTGGTCGATCGGCGCGCTCGATCTCGACCCGCACGACGGCCTGCCCGGCGTAGCCCTCTTTTTATTGGAGCTAGGGTTGGCGACCGGTAAACGTCGCTACGCGGAGCTGGCGCGTAAAACGATGGTCGGCGTGACGCGCCGCCTGGCGGCCGCCGAGCCTGGCGACATTTCGACCGACTTGCGAACATTGCTCGCCGAGTTAGCCGAGTTGGGGCCGTGCTTCGACAATCCCTTGCTGCGAGAAGAGATCGGTTACGCCGTGCGGCTGGCAAACGCGGCGCCACATTCAGACGAGCCGACCGCCGCAGTCGGGCCACTGAGGCCAAGACGCGCGCTGCCGCGCCGCTTCGAGGCGCCCGGGCTCCGCGGCGGACTGGCGGGGCGAGGCCACGAGCTCCTGCGAAGAGCCAACGCCGCAGTCTTTCGCCCCGCGCACGCGGTCGCCGAAGCTTGGGCTTAAATTAACGTGTAAGCGCTTAAAACTGCCGAAGCCTGTAACATTTCGCCCAAATCGACGCTTTGCAAAGTGGATGAGCGACCGATTCTCTTCGCTCCCACGCCTGCAAAGGAGCCCACCATGTGGCGTCGATTCAAGCTCGTGCGGCAAAACGATCAGGCCGACTGCGGGCCCGCCGCCCTGGCGACCCTGGCTCGTCATCACGGTCTGACGATCGGCCTGGAACAGCTCCGGGACCTTACGCATACCGATCGCAACGGCGCCAACCTGCTGGGACTTCGCCACGCCGCGGAGCGGCTCGGTTTCTCGGCCAAGGCGGTTCGCTGCCCTCTCGACACTCTGCCCCAATTGCCCCTCCCCGCCATTGCCCACATGAACGCCGAAGGAGGCGCCGGCCATTTTGTGGTCATTTTTTCGATCGGCCGCGGAAGACTCGTCATTGGCGATCCGGCCGGAGGAATCGCCTCCTGCTTGGGCGCAGAGTTCGAGCAGAAGTGGTCCGGCAATTTGCTGCTGGCCGTGCCCGATCTGACTGCCCAGGTGGTCAATGAATCGCGAACGCTCCCGCCCTGGCGAAGATTCTTTCAATTGCTGCGCCCTCACTCCGGCATCCTCGGCGAAGTAGTGTTGTGCGCGCTGTTGATGACGCTGTTGGCGATCTCCACGTCTTACTTCGTGCAGCACCTGGTTGATTCGGTGCTGGTCCATTACGAACGAGCGCTACTCAACGCCCTGGCTATCGGCATGGTACTGATTGTGCTGTTGCGGACGGTGTTTAGCGCCGTGCGGCAATACCTGCTGGCCTTCATGGGACGCCGGATCGACTTGATGTTGATGGGGGGATACGCCCGTCATGTCTTGAAACTGCCGGCGCATTTTTTTGCGACTCGCCGCGTGGGCGAGATTTTCGCTCGCGTTCGCGACGCCGATAAGCTCCGCGACGCAATCAGCGGCGCCACCACCACGGCGATCGTCGATGGAATCGTCGTCTCGCTGGTGCTCACTCTGCTATGGTTTTACGACTTGCCGCTGGCGGCCGCGACGACGCTCGTCGCGCCGGTTTTTCTGATCGCCGTGGCGCTGAATCACTCGTCGCTTGCCCGCCATTCGCACGCCTCGATGGAGCGCGGCTCGGTCTTTGCGGCCCACCTGGTCGAAGACATTACCGGCGCCGAGACGATCAAGGTCTTCGAGGCGCAAGACGTGCGATCCGATCGGACCGAGGCGCGGCTGGTCGATTTCATTCAGTCGATGTTCAGCCTGCAAAAGATCGACATCCGCATGACTTCGCTCAGCACGCTACTGACCGGTATGACCGGAGTGGGCGTGTTGTGGCTGGGCGGGCATCGCGTGCTGAGCGGCGACCTGACGATCGGCCAGTTGCTTTTCTTCTACACGCTGCTGGCCACGCTGCTCGAGCCGCTGAATCGCCTGGCAATGGTCAACTTGAAAATCCACGAGGCGCTGGTGGCAATCGATCGGCTGTTTCAGGTTCTCGATCTGGAAGTCGAGCCGCGCGGCGACGACAAAGTTCGTTTCACAGGCCCCCAGCGCGAGATTGAATTCCGTCACGTCAGTTTTCGCTACGGGACGCGCGGAAACGTGCTCGACGACGTCAATCTGCGAATTCCGGCCGGGAAGAGCGTGGCGATTGTCGGCGAAAGCGGCTCGGGCAAATCGACTTTGATCAAGCTGCTGCTGCGGTTTCACACACCCTCGGCCGGACAGATCCTGGTCGACGGGGCCGATCTCCGCGATTTTGAACTGAGCTCGCTTCGTGCCCGCTTGGGCGTTGTCACGCAAGACGCTTTTGTCTTCAATGGCACGATTCGCGAAAACATCTCGCTGGGCGCGCCCCACGCTTCGCTCGCCGAAGTGATCGACGCGGCCCGCGCGGCAGGGCTCGATGAATTCATCGCCGGCCTGCCCGATCGGTATGACACGATCGTCGGCGAGCGCGGCGCCAATCTCTCGGGCGGGCAACGCCAGCGGCTGGCGATCGCTCGGGCGCTGGTGACCAATCCCGATCTGCTGATCTTCGACGAAGCGACCAGCCAGCTCGACACGACAACCGAACGCCACATTCAAGAAAATCTACGGGCGACGCTGGCCGGCCGGACCGCGCTGTTGGTCGCCCACCGGCTGAGCACGATCAAAGACGTCGACCTGATCTACGTGCTGCACGAAGGGCAGGTTGTCGAACATGGCAGCCACCGGCAACTGTTGGCCTCTGGCGGACGCTACGCGGCGCTGTGGCGATCGCAAAGCCCGGCGGCGAGCGACATGGACGCTTTGCTGTCGCTGACCGAATCTGGCCGCGTACTGACCAATCGAATTACAAGCGCTCTATAAAAAAAGGACCATTCCCATGCCAGCCTCTACCTCGGACTCAATGACGCTTCGCGATTGCACCATGTTCCGCGCAACGGTGGAAGCGCAACCTCCGTTCGTGGCGCACGCCGGCGCGTTGCTCTGCCTGCTGACGGTTGTAGTGGCGGTGGCCTGGACCGCGCTCACTCCGGTCGACCTGGTGGTGCGAGCGACGGGACGAGTGCGACCCACGGATCTCCCCACGCAGGTTTTCAGCGCCGTCAGCCAGCACGTTGAAGGACGAATCGTTGAAGTCCGCGTGCAGGAAGGGAGCCCCGTGCGCAAGTCGGACATTCTGCTGCGGTTCAATACCGACCGCGTGGACAATGAAATTGCCAAAAAGCGCCGCGAGCTCGAAGCGAGCCAGGCGGAACTCGATAAGTTGAAGCAAGTCGAAGAGCTGCAACAATCGCAACTCGAAATTGCCCGCACAAAGTCCAAGGCGGAGTTGACCCAAGCGAACGCCGAACTGAAGCGGGCTCGCCAAGCGCGAGAGGCCGACGTCCATCGAGCGCAGATCGATCTCGAAACGGCCAACGATCAACAGAGCCGTTTTCAGAAACTGGCTCCCAGCCGGGCCGTGACAGCCCAACAAATGCTCGAAGCAACGGCGACCGTTCACACCGCGGAACAGAATCTTGCCACTGCCCGCTTGCCAATCGACGAAGAGCGTGTGAACGTGTTGCGACAAGCGGTCGAACTGGTCGATCGCGATCACGCGGTGCGCAAGGCCGAGTTGGAAAGCCGGCTGATCGCCAAGCTGGGCGAAGTCGACGCGGCCTCCAAAGAGCTCGCCGATCTGGAGCGGCAAGCGGCGCAAGCGGTGCTCCGCAGTCCGATCGATGGCGTGGTGACCAAGGGCCAATTCCACGTGGGCGACGTATTGCCGCTCGGGAGTCCCGTGTTTGAAATCGCGCCGCAAGACGGATATTGCTTCGAAGCCACGATTGCCAGCGGCGACATGGGCCTGGTCCGAGACGAGATGCCGGCCCGCGTGAAATTCGACGCCTACGACTATCAACTCTACGGATCGCTGGTCGGCAAGGTCTCGTTCATCTCGCCGGATACGAGCAGCAACTCGAGCAGCCCTGCCGGTGTCCCTTCCACCGGCGCAAGCGCCAGCGGCACAACGTACCGAGTGCGGGTCGCGCTCGACGGAGACCGCGTGGGCCGCGATGAAATGTCCGGGCTGGTCAAGCTCGGCATGGCGGGGCGCGTGGAAATCATCACCGATCGCCGGACACTTTTGAGCATCCTGGTACAACGCATCCGCTCGTCGATAAGCTTCGGCTGAAACCGGCGGCGTCGGTTGAGACAGGCGCCCACGGTTGAACCGGCTCTGCCCTTATTCCTTCGCGCGACGCGTCTTTGGCAACGTCCAGGCTGGTGGATCGCTTGCCGGAAACGATTCTTCCGACGCTTCGTCCACAGTGTCGTCGTCTACCGAGACCTTCCGCCGAAGCTTCGATTCGTCGTCCGATTTCTGCTCAGGAGCGGGCGCCGGTTTCGCGCCCGCTGAATTCTTCTGACTGGGCGATGGCTTTTTCTGGTCCTTCATCTCGCGGGCTCCTCTTACAGGTGGCTTCGGATGATTGCCCTCAAGTGAACTGTTCGCAGCCTTCCGTCAATCATAATGCGTCAGGCGAGAGGAGTAACAATCATGCAAGAAACATGCCAACGCTTTCATCGTCCGGACAGAACCAACTGCCAGATAAAAAGTCGGTGGCTGGCCTGCAATGGGCCTATGCCGAGGGAGGCCATTCGTTAAGAGGGGGTAACCGCCGGCGATCGAAGATCAGGCCAGCTGTCCGGGGAAGAATGCCATCGTGGCATTTTCCCCCCTCGCCCGTGTTCGCAGCCGAGCTGCTCACGGCTCGCAAAATAACGACTTAAGTCGCAATTTTGAGATCGCACATGGCGATCCACGCAGTTCGGGGAATACTTCCCAGGACTGCTAGCCGTCGAGTGGTCGATGCGGCTTCTCGGTCGGATTGCTGAGCGTGTCGTCCATTGCCGCCAGGCAGCAGTCGCACATCGGTCCGATCGATTCCGCCACGGCGGCCACGGTTGCCCGCACGGCGCCGTGACTCCTCAGCATCCGCCGAATTCGCAAAAACGAGCGTGGCGCCTCGCGGCCAATCATCAACGAGTTGCAGGTTTTACAAAGTTGCATCGAACGCCTCGTCGTTTCTATGGTCTTGCCGCACGCAGTTCATTCTACACATTTTCAAGACCACTGCTCGCATGCGACACTGGCGCACATCATTCTGCAAGTGCCACGGTTATGCGGCTGCGCTGCATCTATGTGACTGTCGCGCAATCCATGACGAACCGCGATCCCAATACCATTTTTTTGCAGCAATTTGGGGCTACAACAGGCCAAAGTGCGCTCCAGACTGCCGGCAATCGGTTTGCTATCCCGCGCCAATGCCCTATACTTGTTACAGAGCAGTTTGCTGACAAGATCACGGGCAGTCCCGCCGCTGGCAGGGCGCCTCTAGCGAAACAAGACAACGTAAAATCAGCCGACGTGGTCGGGAGCCTGTTGGGTCCGCCACGTCGGTTTTTTTATTGCAGCGACGGCTGGCAGAGCGTGGCTGGCGAAGAGGTCAAAGCCAAAACGTGCGTCGATTGTTCAGACGATCTCGAACGTTGATACGAACTCCGCACGGAAGCGCAGCGCAAACCAACGACGCGAGTCGATCCTTCGGAAAGGCCAACGCGATGAGTATGAATACGAGAAAGCCCATCCCGCTCGAGACGACCGTCGAGCGCAAGAAATGTCCGATCTGCGGGACGGCGTCCTATTCGCTCTCGGGCGAGCATCCTCAGTGCGCCCAAAATCGAGCGGACAAAATTCGCCGCGCGGCTGAGAAAGCCAGCGCTCCGGATCCCAAGCTCGAGCCAACTCGCCCGCAAACAACCAGCACCTGGGCCCGCTGGAACGACCGGGCTGGAGATCAATAGCACAGGCATTTGCTTCCGGCGCCACACGCTGTCATGCGTCCTTCGCTTCCGGCGCTGTTCATGGATGGGTAGGTCGAAGGCTTCAAGGGAAAATTGATCATTTGCGGTTTGACTTGTGGTGATTCGATTATCGGGTCGACAGATCGGCGGCCACTCGTCCCTTGGATGCCCTGCATCGAACTGCTTCCCCAGGGCCGCGCACTTTGCTGGACGCTTTATTTTTCGCAAAGTGACAGCTCGTCTGCTTTGCTTCATCTCTTCTGAATTCGCGTGCACACTGCGGCGGTGTTTCTGCGAAGACCACATCGGCTCTTGCGCTACCAGCTGCGCCCCATCTAACAAAGCGCTTTCCATGCGTGTAATGAAAACAAATTCGACGAGGAGTTTGTAGTTCTGCTTTTGAGAGCCGCGGCAAACTGCTCGCAATGGCGTCCACAAAAGCATCCATCCTCGGACGCCTTCCGACGCGGCGCGGAGCTCACGCTTCGTAGCCAAGGAATGGCACGAATCGTGCTAGATCACGTAGGGCCCGTCGTGGGCTCCCTGGTTGCACGTCAGAGTGCCGCTCTAAGAGTGGCATCGCCGGCATGCAGCCTGATTTTTTTGAACTCACGTCCCATGCCCATCAGGACGTGCTTCCCCCACTGTCGAAGGAGTTTCCGCCATGTTCCGTCGAACGTCATTGTTTCTCGCAGTTGTCGGTTGTGGAATCTTGCCGACGCTAGCAGCGGCCCAAGCAGCGCCGCGGCAGACAGAACGAGCAGCCAACCCCGCTGTGTCGCGCCCCGCTGCCAATCCGCAACCCACCGCGTCGACCGACGCGTTTCTAGCTCGCTGGTTGATTATCGACAATCAAAATGAAATCGAAGCAGCCAGGCTTGCGCAGCAGAAATCCAAGGATTCGGACGTCAAGCAATTTGCGGAGCAGATGATCCAAGATCATCAAAAGTTGATTGATCAGCTTGCGAGATTCGCGAACGAAAACGCGGAGCCGCGCGCCGCGGCCAATCGCGCCGGTGGCCAGGCGCCCGCGGGGCAGTCACGCACGGTCGAAGCGCAGCAAAATGGAAATAATCAAGTTCGCACGGAAGTGACGCAAGAACCTGCTCGCGTCAATGGACAAGCGGCCCCGGAACGCCGCACGGTGGCCCGCGTCACGGACCAGGGTCAAATTCCAGGCCAGGCCAGCCACCAGAGCGACATGCTGGCGCTGAAACAAGAACTGGCTGACGAATGTCGCAATTCGATTCGCCAGGAATTGGATCGCAAAGACGGCAAAGAGTTCGACGAGTGCTACATCGGCATGCAGCTTGCCGCTCACATGATGGCGATCGATACGATGAAAGTTTTCGAACGCCACGCGTCGAACGAGCTGAAACAGACAATCGCCAATGGAGTAAAGACTGCCGAAGGCCATTTGAGCACGGCAAAAAAGATCATGCGCGAAGAGACGAAGCAGGAGAAATAGCTCCGATTCCCTTTCTATCTTTGAACGACAAGCCTCGTTCGACGACGCTTAGGGCCGCACAATCAATCATGATGGCGGCCCTGGGCGTCTCTTTTTTGATCGTGTCTCTGCTCATGGCGCATAGCGGAACAGAACAGGAGCCAGAACCAAGCTCCGGCTTACTTCGCCGCCCGGCGGACCTTGGTCTTGCCCAGCCAATCCGACACCGTTTGCAAATCTTTGACAAATTCCGCCCGCATCGCCGCCCGGCGATCATCTGGCGCGCGCAACACCGCGGCGGGGTGATACGTCGCGACGATTCTTTCGCCGTCCAGTCCGCTCAGCACTTCGCCATGCTGCCGGGTTACGCGGAAGTTCTTGCCCAGCAGCGCCTGTGCGGCGGTCGCGCCCAGACAGACGATGATCTCTGGCGAAACGGCGTCAAGTTCGGCTTCGAGCCACGGCCGGCAAGCGGCGATTTCACTTGCAGTCGGCTTGCCGTGCAAGCGCAGCCTGCCGCGCGGGTTCCATTTGAAGTGTTTGACCACGTTGGTCACATAGGTCGATTTGCGATCGATCCCCACCGCGGCCAGCGCCTCGTCCAACAAATTGCCCGCCGCGCCTACAAAAGGATGCCCCGCCAAATCTTCTTGATTTCCGGGCGTTTCGCCGATCAGCATCAGCCGCGCACTTGCCGGCCCTTCTCCGAAAATCGTTTGCGTGGCCCGACGATAAAGCTCACAGCCTTGGCATGCAGCCGCGGCCTTTCGCAACGCCTTCAAACTATGCGACGACGGTAGAAAGTCCGCCGCGGACTTGGAACGACTGCGAGGGCCGGAACTCATAACATGCTCGGCGATGGATTGTGTAGTACGTCCTCGGTGTCTTCCGACGTCAAGGGCCGCGAAGAATGAAGCTCCTCGTTGAATCCCACTAGCGCGCTCCCCTGTTCGAACTTGCAGCGATTACCAGTCAGTTTTTTGAGAGTAGCCCAATGAACGTAGGCCAGCAACTGCTGTTCGGAGTCAAACGTCGCCACCAGCTTGAACTGAGCGCCGTTTTTGGAGCCGTAGAGATAATGCACAGCGATTTCCTCCCCGATGATCGACGCATTCTTCTTCGTCGTTTTCTCGCGCGGGGTCCTTCATCAAACAAAAAGCCGCAAACGCCGTGCCTGATTACTGACGACCGAATCGAAAAAACCGGCCGAGCGAAATGCAGGACAACCCACGGCGGTTTGCGAAGGGGCGACTCGCGCCGAGCGTTATGAGCGTGTCGAAAGGCCCAGGCTCGATCGCCGCCAACAGTGCAGCCAGCGCCGCGGCACAAACCGTGGACGTCACCAATGGCGATGGTGGTCGGCATGACGTGGCTGCTGGCTTTGCGAGACGCCGCTGCGAATTAAGCGAGAACCGTCCGTGAAGCCCGCTGCGTTTCGACAGGCGGTTCGTTCGAAGGCCTTCGACCGCGATCGGATTCGCTCGTGGTTGCATTGTCGCCTTGCGTCGACGGGGTCACGGCTCCCGCCAGCAGACTACAAAAACCGATCGCGGCCAACCCGACGGTTCCTGGCTCCGGCACGGGCGCCAGGTACGGCATCGTGTTTTTGAACAGCACATCGTGATAGGAATAGAACCCGCCGATCGCGTCGTCGATAAAGAACGTCTTTTTTGTTGGCGCAAAAGGGGCCGCGTCGATTGATCGGCTTTAATTCCCCGTCTCCGCCGGGGCTATTCTAAATAACCGCTTTTGAGCAGGCAACGGCGCGTGGCGACTTCAAAACGGACGCCTGTTCTGAATGAGCAGCCCCGGAAAGTATTCGCCAGACAGCAAGGCTCACAGATTTCGCTAACGACGTCCTCAACCAAGACCGCTACCGACGCCCACGACATCCGGCCGACGGCATAGGCCGCGCGGTTTGTACGCCGCTCACCCGCTGCCGAGAGGAGACGCGCGTCTCTTGTGGTCGATAGTTCGTGAAATGGCGGGAATCGCTGGAATGCGTGGCGCGGCGAATCGCCGAGGCGTCACCCGCGCCGCTGGCTGTGACTGGCGGAAATAAAACAGCGAATGCTAGAAGAGCGATCGCAAACAGCCCCGGCGCCAAAAGGCCTGGCTTCAAAAAGCCAAGATTTGTAACGAATCGTCGCATGACGGAAGCCTCCGGTAGCAGCACAGGCCGACGTAAGAATTATCGGCCAGACTTTTATAGCTGCTTCAATTCTACACCGCGAGATAAACGGCCGTTGTGCGGGGAAAGGCCGCCTGACGAAATTGTCACCCCGACGCCGCTCGGTCCTGGGATCAGATGCCGCTATCCGCTCATCAGCGCCACCCCCAGGGCTTGAAAAGAGTAATTGAGATCCAGGCGTCACGATGGTTCAACTCAGTGGCCGAGGCGGGGATCGAACCCGCACACCGCTTGCGCGATACGGGATTTTAAGTCCCGTGCGTCTGCCTATTCCGCCACTCGGCCTTACTTTGCATTTTACGGTTTTCCAGTGTTTCCGCCACTTGAGTCAGAACGATGGCGAGGCCAGCGAAGCCCTGGTCGTGAGGGCACGACGGCCAATACGCGGCGGTTGTCGACGGCGTCCGGCACAAGGCGGGACCGGCACAGTTTTAGAGGAGCATCTACGTAAACTCTGGCGTTGAAGTCGAGGGCCGAGTCAACCAGCGTGCCGTCGAAATCGAAGATTACTCCGCGAAACACTGTTTGCAGCGTTTCTATTGCGGAATCGACGCTGCCGGGGCCGAGACGTTGCGCGTCCTCAGCGATAGCACGGACGACTCGCCTGAGAGGGCGCCTTGCGACTCGTCGCCGGCCACATAGCGATTCAAAAATGCCAGCGACAGGCGCTTGACGATCGCGTCGGCCACAGCGCGGTCGACGTGTTCTTCCAACATCTTGTCGGTGCGGACCATTCGCGCCAGGCTGGTGAAGGTGGCGTTGTTAAAGCAGAAGTGCGACCCGCCTTCGATTGTGGCCAGAAACGCCGGGCCGCCCAGGTTCTCGAACAAGGGCAATTGGTGTTTCTCCAGCGGCAGGATCAAGTCATGCGTCCCGGCGAAGACCATCACTGGAATCTTTATTTCGGCCAAACTCTTTGGCGACAACAGCGGCGGCCCGATCGGCGCGTAGGCGATTACCGCCTTCACGCGCTGATCGGGATGCGAGAAGTCCCCCTGTTCGAGTTCCTTGCCGAACATGGCACGCGCCGCCTTGGCGTCGACCGTGGCGCCGGCCAGCACCATGGCCGTGTAGCCGCCGAAGGAGTGGCCCGTCGCGCCGATTCGCTGCGGGTCGATGTGCTGATAAAGCCGATCGGCGACGTCGCCATTGCGCTTAAGCACGCGGTCAATCACAAACGAGCAATCGCGCGGGCGATCGATGCCCGACTGGATGCGGTGATCGTCGCGATTATCGAACACGGTGTTGAACTGATGATCGGGGGAGACGACCACGTAGCCGTGGCCGGCCCAGTGTTCGGTCAGGTACGTCGACTGTTGCCGGGTCGCGCCTGCGCCGTGCGAAAAGATGATCAGCGGAAACGCTCCGTCGGCGCAGGGCGCGTCGCGCTTGGCGCCGGTCGAGGCATCGCCGACGGCTCGCGCCACGGGGTACCAGACGTCGCTCGTGAGGCGCCGGTTGTCACGCGATGCGTCACGCAGATCGAGCCGCGCGACGCCGACGGCGTACTTGCCGGGAGCGTCTGGCGCCGCCTGCACGGCGGCCGCGGCGAAAACGATGGAAAACAGAACCGAAGTCATAACGGGGGCTCGATGGCGGGAGTGACGAACGCGGGACAAGTGGCGAGCATCATTGTAATCGCGATTCGACGGCGAACGCGATAGGGTCGAGCGCCTGAAATGGACTTCCAACGCCTCAGAAAAGTCGAAGATCTCTCAGCGGGCGCCGGTATGGAATTCCGGTATAGAATCGCTTCTAAGCCTCGGAATTCGCTGGAATCCGCGGAAGGCAGAAACGCAGCAGCGCAACTTCTGGCTGCGGGCGGGGGAGAGACTTTCGCTCGCTCTTTCTGCGGGCCGCCACGGCGTTACCCGCAAGGAACATTCAGCCGGTGCGAGAGGAGATCGAGGCGGTTCTTCAACTCGGCCATCAGCTCTTGTTCGTTCACCGGTGGGGGCGATTCTTCCGAGGTCGGCGTCAGTTCGTCGGCCAGAACTTCTAAATCGCCCAACCGCTTTTGAAAGCGGTACAGCTTGCTCGCCGTTTCGCGCTTGCCGTGCCAGACCAGGTCCAACTGCATCATCATTCCCAACAATAGCGCGACCTGGCCCAGTAGCGTGATCGGCAGGCCGAAGCTCTGCCAACGGGCGTGGCCCAGCAGGGCGCCGCCGCAGAGCATGCAGATGCCAGTGGCCAGGGCCGCGGCGCCGAGGGCGACGATCGTCCAGGCGAGCCGCATGCGAATCGTCGTCGGCGCGCCGGCCTTTGCGTTGTTTGCGGAACGCTTTTTCCAAATTTTGGCGCGCGGCGCTGGAACGGGGGATGGCGCGTCAGTATGTTCTGGTCGCACCTCGGTTTTGAAGCGAGCGCCGGAGAGGATCCGGTCGACGTGCTTCAACTGCTCTTCGAGCGCCCAAGTATCGAACGACGACAGCGGCGCGCGGATGGTGAACGACGGCGATTCGACTATCTGCGAGACGGAATCGGACAAAGCGTCGACAGTGGACGTCGTGGACGTAGTGGTCAATGTCGCAGCAGAGGCCGCCGTGGGGCGACTGGCCAGCACGACCGAGCCGCAACGAATGCAGCACGCCGGCTCATCGGCCGCGCCGGCGACTGCAGGAACGTCTTGTCGGCAGCTTCTACACCACATCGATTCGCGCTCGACTCGCAGGTCCGGGCCCGGAAGATCGCGAGAATGCGATCTCCACTGTCTGCGCATCGGCCGCTTGCGACGTAAAACTTTACCTGCCGTGGAGAGTCTGCCGACTGTAGCGGAAAAGATGAGGCGAGCACGCCGATTGTGCCGAGAATACCGGGCGAACTGCTGTGAATGATACGGATGGAGACACACTGCCGGACGAGCCGGCAGTGGCACACTTTTGTAGTCGCCGCGACCGTCTACTCCGGCTTTGTTGGCTTTTCTGCTTCCGCCTGAGCCGTGTGCCAGTCCTGGCGGAGGAAGTCGACGATTAGCCCCAACTGATTTGCCGTCAGCCGATGGAGCGCCGGCAGCGGCCCCTCGGCAAACGAAGGCATGCGGTCGTTCTTTTCGCCGTAAAAGCGTTCGTGCTTCGGATCGCTGATCATGCCTAGCAGCCACTCACGCGATCCGTAGCCGCCGAGATCGGGCGCGGCGCCCAGATCGCCTTGGTCGCCAAAGCGATGGCAGTTCGTGCAGCCAGCCTTGTCTTTGATCAGCGCGTCCCCCTTGGCGATCAACTGCGCGTC
>DASXPZ010000019.1:0-7688 GCA_036493275.1 Pirellulales bacterium | reverse complement strand
ATCCTTGAGCTTGACCTTTTTTCCATCGTCGGCGGCCAGAGTAAAATCGGGGGCCGCCTTTCCTTCTTCGAGCCAATCGCCCATGGAGAATCCTCTCTGTCTGGTGACAAAACCTGGGTTACGCTGCTGTTATGGCGTGTGACCGACGGCTCGGCAAGCCCCGGCGCCGAACGGAAAAAGGGGCGAAAAATTGCGGTCTTCCCAGGCTGCGCGCGGCCAACAATTGAGGTAAACTCATCCAGGCGAATGAAAAGATTCCAATGGGTCGACTGCACGAGGAGTTTCTGGAATGGCTGCGAAGAAGTCGAAAGTCAAAGCCGCGGTAGCGACAAAACCGGCCACGAGCAAGTCGGCTCCGACAAAGGGCGCCGCGGCAAAAGTCGCTACGACCAAGCCGGCGGCTGCAAAGACCGGCGCCGGCAAGCCCACGGCGCTGCAATCGGTCGGTCGCAAGGCCACGCCGAAGGCCAAGGGGAAGGTCCCCCCCGCCCCGAGCAAAGGCGCCAAGCGCGCGGCGCTGAACGGTCGTCCGCAGAGCGCGCTCGAAAAATCCAAAGCGCCCGACAGCGAGACGTTCTACTTTGTCGTCGGGCACATGGACGCCCAGATTTCGAACGAGCGGCTGCCGAGCGCCAATGAAATTGCCTCGTCGGAGAGTTTCCACGAAGTCAAGGACAAGGCGGTCGATCATTTGATCGCGCTGGTCGACCTGTTGGAGCGCCGCCTCTGGGAAATAAAACGCTCTCAAGATTTTGCCAGCTATCAGGCTTTGCGCGAATTGGTGTAGCAGTCCAGGGAGATATTCCCGGACTGCTTTGATCGCAGGATGCGATCTCAAAATAGCGACGTAAGTCGTTATTTTGCGAGCCGTGAGCAGCTCGGCTGCGAACACGGGCGAGGGGGAAGAATGCCACGATGGCATTCTTCCCGGACAGATAGTTCCGCGATTGCTCGCATTCGACAATCGTCCGCGCCGCTCTCTTGCTATTGGCCGAGCTGTTCCAGCGCATAGCGCAGCGGTTTGTCCGAGACGCGGATCAAGCCCTCGAATGGCTGATCGAGGTCGACAATCAATAAAATCGCGCCGGACACAGATAATGCGCAGACCAGCAGCGCCGTGATCGTCGTCGGGTTGGCGGGCGAAAAGAGCCCAAAGCTGAGAAAGATCACCGACAGCCAGAAAATCAGCACGATCATAAACGGCTTCGAGTTGCTATTGTCGTCCTGCTGGCTGAGTTGCCAACGCGTGCGGGCCAGGCTGGCCCCGATCGTTAGCGCCTCGGCTTGCATCGCTCGATGCTCGTCGTCTTGCGGATTGAGCTCGCGGATCGAATTGTAGAGGACTTCGCCGCGAGTCGTGAGCTTGTGGTCTCCAAAGCCGGACGTGTGACCCTCGGGGGGCCAAAGATGATCGAGCGCGGCGGCCGTCGTATCGCGCAACGTTTTCCTGGTCCCGGCGGCGTCTGGGCCGTAATGGGCAAGCGTCCGGTCGAGCAGCATAAGATTGGTCGCCATCTCATGAAAGCCGCTTTTCTGTGAGTCGAAGGCCGACTTGGCCGAAGCAACGAGCAGTCCGAGCACCAGCGCTGCCATCGTCGCCACCAGGCCAGTCGCCACCTTGACGACGTCTTTCGATTCGCTGCTGAGATGGGCGTCGGGCAGAATGCTGCGCAGAATCATGCCTAGAATGGCGCCACCAAACGAGCACGCGAAGACAACCGCCGCGACAAGGAATGACATACAGTTTCTTGCTCAAGGGGGGCGATAGTGTGCGAGACGAGGCTATCTCTATGCAAAGCCGCTCGCGCGACCAACGGGCGAGATCGGCGCCTATCGTAATCGGAATCTGCGATGGGATACAGCCCCCGCTCCGCTAGCGCGCGATGGTTGAACCGCAAGTCCGCAAATTTAAGGGCTGGGGCGCTTGCCTGAGGTCCGTGATTCGACCGGCGCGATGAAAACGTCGTCTTTCGGGAACTTCTCGAAGAGCGCCGCCGATTTGCCAAAGTGATCTGCCAGCAGATAGGCCGGGTTGCTGGCGATCCACTGCGAAAGATCGATCGCCTGGTAATGGCCGGTATTGAAGGCGATCAATACGCGGGCCGGTTGGCCGCCGACATTTTCGATCGAGTGACCGTAACCTTGCGGGATGTACCCCACGTCGCCGGCGTTGAGGATTTCGGTCCGAAAGCGTCCGTGCGACCCGAACATCGTCGCGCTGATCTGGCCCGAGATCAGGTATTGCCACTCGTCGGCGTTGGGATGCCAATGGAGTTCGCGGAGTCCGCCCGGCGCGAGATCGATGACCACGCCGGTGACGGTTTGCGAAACGGGAAATTCTTCCTGGCTCACGCGCCACTCGCGACCTCCGCCATGGACCGAATGGGGTTCTTGCGCCAGCATCCGATAGCGGTGGTTATTGGGAGTCGAGGCGAGCACTCCTTGCAACGGCGGTTGCGGCGTCTCGGGCGGAACCGGTCCGTGGGCGAAATAGATCTCTTGTTTTGGAATGCCGTCGAACGTTGATTCGGGCAGGCCGAAATTCTTGGCCAACAGCGCCTTCGGCGCATGGCCGAGCCAGTCGGTAATACTGAACGTGCCGAACTCGGAGAAATAACCATTGTCGAAGATCAAGATAAAGTGGCACGGCTTGTTCCCTAGGCATTGGATCGAATGCCCGTAGCCGCGAGGAAAGTACCAAATATCGCCGGGGTCGAAATCGGACGTTTGTGAGCGTCCCTCGGGATCGACGATCGTGATCCGGCAGCGCCCTTCGATGACGAAGGCCCACTCGGCGGCGGTGGCGTGCCAATGCAGCTCGCGCGTCACGCCCGGCTCTAGCCGCATCGAAACTCCGGCGAGCCCCTTGGAGATCGGCAACTGTTCGACCGTGGCCTCTTTGCCATAGCTGCCGCCGTCGACGCGCCCGGCTGATTTTTCGAGCTCGAACTTAAAGGTCGGGAGATCCTTGCCCGAGAGGATTGGGTCGGGCAGGTTGTTTTTGAATGGGTCCATCATCGCTCCCTCCGCAGCCGTGACGGCAACAGGTCCCGTTGCCGCGGCGCCAATAAACCCGCGACGAGTTACGTCCGACATGATGGTCACCTTGCGTGAATGGAAGGCATTGCGATGGCGTTCTAACGCCCTGCATAACGCATGAAACCGAACGGAACCCGATCGCGTCGATTCTCCTTGATTCTCCATCTCATTGCAAAGTCGTCGACACTGAATGGGGCGGCGCCCCGGTCGCCATAGACGGCGCAGGACCGGCTTTGATGAAGTCTGGCCGAGTGGCGCCAAAGTGACGCCAACCGGTCAAAGCAGGACAAGCTGGATTGGGCCCCCACTAGCTCAAGAGCAACAAGAGATCCTCCGACGTCAGGTTGCGGAGCAGGCTGTTGTCGGCGGAGACGATCGCTTCGGCGAGATTCCGCTTACGGTCTTGCAATTGCAGGATTTTCTCCTCGACGGTGTCTCTTGCAATCAACCGGTAGGCGAAGACGTGGCGCTCCTGCCCCATCCGATGCGCCCGATCGACGGCCTGCGCTTCGACGGCCGGGTTCCACCACGGATCGAGAATGAAGACGTAGTCAGCCGCCGTCAGGTTCAAACCCTGGCCACCTGCCTTCAAACTGATCAGAAACAGCGGACAGGCGGCATCGGTCTGGAACCGCTCGACCTTCTGCTGCCGCTTCGTCGTGCGGCCATCGAGATATTCGTAGACAACTCCTTGTTCATCAAGTCTGTTTCGGACGATCGCCAGCAGGCTGGTGAACTGCGAGAAGACGAGCGCCTTGTGCCCTTCGGCGACGACTTCGGTCAGTTGCTCCAGAAGCGTGTCGAGCTTGGCGCTGCCATCCTTGAGCTTCGTCTTGTCGAGCAAGCCGGGATGGCAGGCTGCCTGCCGCAATCGCAAGAGGGCTTCGAGTACGTGGATCTTCGATTTTTGCAACCCCTTCTCCTGGATCTTTGCCGTGAGCGACTTGCGATAATGCTCACGCAGTTCTTCGTAGCGCTTCCGCTCTTTGGCGTCGAGCTCGCAGTGCAACGTTTGCTCGGTCTTGGCGGGCAGCTCAGTCAGCACCTGCTGCTTGGTGCGGCGCAGCAAAAACGGACGGATGGCCTTGGCCAAGAGTGAAATGTTCTCTGGGAGAGGCCGCGCGGAAGTGTCTTTTTCTTCGCCGGCAGCTTCGGCGTCGTCCGAATCGGATCTAGAAATTTCTGCCCGCTCCGGCAGCCCATCGCCAGGCGCCGCGTCGCCGTTCTTTCGTCCGGCGCCGAATAGTTTGCTCAATTTCGAGTTGCGTCCGAGCATGCCGGGATTGAGAAACTCGAATAGCGACCAGAGCTCGTCCAAATGGTTTTCGACGGGCGTGCCGGTCATCGCCAACCGGCGCCGTGCCCGCAACAGCCGGCAGGCCTTGGCCGACTGCGAGGCGGAGTTCTTGATAGCCTGCGCCTCGTCGAGAATCGCGTAGTCGAATTCGAACGCCTCCAGCCTGGCGACGTCGCGCCGCAGCGTGCCATAGGTCGTGACAACAAGGTCGTGCTCGTTGAGATTGGCAAACGATTCATCGCGACCCAAGCCGGTGTAATTCAGCACGCGCAACTTGGGGGCAAACCGACGGGCTTCTTCGATCCAGTTGAATACCAGGCTGCGCGGCGCGACGACCAGCGAAGGCGCCCGTGGCGGTTGTTGTTTGCCATTCGATTTGCGCGCTCGGGCCGCCGTTGCTCGGCGCTCTTCGAGCAAGGCTAGCACCTGAATCGTTTTGCCCAGGCCCATGTCATCGGCCAGGCAGCCTCCGAAGCCGAACTCGTCGAGAAAATGCAGCCAGCCCAGCCCTTCGCGTTGGTAGGGGCGCAACTCTCCGACGAACGCCTTGGGTTCCTGCCGCGGCGCAACGCCCTCGAATGAGCGTAGCCGCTGGCGAACTTTCTCGAATTGTTTATCGACAGTTACCTGTCGCGGGGCCTGCGCGGCCAGCAGCGCGTCGAGCAGCGCGCCCTGCGATGGAGCGAACTTTAATTTATCCCCATCGGGCTTGCCGAGCTCGGCCAGCGGCCCGAAGCGCTCGAGCCACTCTCGCGGCAGAATCCCTCGCGACCCATCGTCGAGCCGCACGTAGCGCTCGCCGCGTTCAATCGACGCCAAGAGCTCCGGCAGACTGGCCGTGATCCCATCGAAATCGAAAACGCCTTCGAGATCGAACCAATCGACCCCGCTGGTGACGCTGATTTTCATCTCGCCGGCGCGGCGCACCTGGGCGCCTTCGGCTTCGACCTGCCAATCGAGCTCGGCCAACTGGAAGACCAGATCGGTCAGCTTCGAAGGGTGAAGGTAAAATAGGTCCGACTTCAGATCGTACTGTCGATTGGATTCCTTGGCGCCGGCTTTCAGCAGTTGTGATTTGGCAAGCATCTCGGCCGAACGATCCCGTCGCATCACGCGCCGGGCAGAGCGGTCGAACCACGTCGCCTGTCCCCCGCCGAACGGAACCGTCGCCTCGCCATATTGAAACGACAGGCGGCACTCAAGATCGGTCTCCCATCTCTGTCGCGACTTCGTGACGACCAGCCGGCAGATCGGCTCGGTCATGGTCTCCTCCCAGCGCAACTCCTTAGGCAATTCGGCCGGGGGCGACGGCAGGCTGGCCAACCGCTCGATCAGGTCCAGTTCATTCTTGACCGGAATGGAAATGGGGCCGGTCTTGCTCAGTAGCGACGCCCAATGAAACCTGTCGCCGGGTTCGAATTTCCCTATCCGGTCCGGAAAGACAATCAATCCGGCGCTGAGGACGGCCAACGGCGAATGGAGCTCCGCCCTCTCTTTGCCGCGGGCCAATTCGCCGCTGATCTTCCAGGTTTTGCCATCCGGCGCCTTTGCGATCCGCAGTTGGATTGACCAGGCTGGACCATCGTCCCAGGCGAGCGGTTTCACCGCGTCTTCGTCCGAAGGCCAGCCGAATCTGCCGGATGCGCACAAGCGAGGCAACACGACCTCGAACATCGGCTCGGTAATCGCAAACGTCGACATGGAGTAATAAGAATCGTGATACATGCCTCCATACGAACCGTGGATCTCATTTCCGGCGATCAAACCCAGCAAGGCGCGGTCCTCAGGATCCGCCAGCGCGGCGATGTCTCGCTCCTTCAGGTTTGCCGGCCTCAATTGCCCCGGATTGCCGTTCTTCTTGATCGCGCGTTGATAGAGCTCGATGCATGGCAAGCCGCGTGATTGAGTCTGCTCCAAGTTGAGCACGTACCATATCTGGCGGGGCTTGCTCCAGGCGCGGCCTGTTTCGGATTCGCGATCGGCCTGCTCGATAAGCTGCGCTGAGGCCAATTGTTGCAATTGTATCTGCCAGACCGGCGTCGCGGGCTTGCGAGCTCGCCCTTGCCGTTTCGAGCCATGCAAGCCACGTTCGATTTGCGAGCGAATCGACTCGACGACGCTGCGACGATCGACCGAGGCGTTCCCTGCGGTGAAATAAGGCTTGTCCTCTCCCCTGTCCTCTACGTCTTCATCGTCTACTTGCCTTGCTACGCCGATGAAGTCTAGCAACTCCTCGGGTTGAACGGACAAATGCCCTTGTCCAGGAACTCTATTTCCGAGGCCCATACTATCCGCTTTCAGGATCAGCGCCGCGACGTGCTTGCAACTGCCCACGTCATCGAAGCGAGGACACGTGCACTCGGCGTATAAGGTCTTGCCGTCCAAATTAGACCAGTCGAGGCAAACGTCGTATGGTTCGGGCTCTGAACCTTGCACCTCAGCTCTGAGATAGTGCTCTCCGGATTCGACGAGGCGCACGGCGCCCCGATTGAAGTAGGCAGCCCCCTTTCCCCAGTCCCGCGCGTTGAGCGAAGAGGCGCAGCGTTTTGATAAATCCACAGGTTACTCGTCGCCTTAACAGGAGAAGAAACAGCGCGGCGATCGACCGCTGCGCCAGGAATACGACCTGCGTCGATCGTATCAACTTCTCCCCGCTTTAGGCAACTCGATCCAAGGCTGGAAGTCGCACCAGGCCGCGCGGAAATAATCCTCGCTCTCGACGAGACGTCGGCGCCAGCGGTTCCGCTGCGAAGGAAAGAAATCGCGCAACTTCGCCCAACCCTTACAGGCTGCCGGCGTTGACCGGCTCGCCTTGCCCTACGGTCCCTAGCGCGCGCCATAGCAACCCGTCGATTGTTTGCTGAATGAAGCGCGAGGAGCCGTCGGCCAGTAGCACTTGCACGCCGCTGGGATGATAGCTGCGCGAGGTGACCGCCGCGAAGGTTGGTCCGCCGATCCGTTCGCGGTTGCTGTCGATATCGACGTCGGGATACGTGGCGCCGGGCGTAACCTTGTTCGGCGGCCAGGCCGTGGTGAAGCCATTGTGATGCACGGTCAGCTCGGCCCATTGCGAGTGGCCGTTATCGAACGACGTGCAGCCGCTGCCACCGTACTCGGGACAAACGGTCATTGGGTCGGCGTCGGGGGGAGGAATGACGTTCGGGTCGTTGATCTTCGAGAAACCGCCGCAATCGCGGATGTAGGGCTGGTAGTTCTTCACTTCCGACATCAAGAGGGTGTTGCTAAGCCCGTCGGTGAACTCGGCCCAGCGCCGGCTGAGATTCACGCCAAACGCCGAGCGCGTGGGAGGCCCGCCGTTTTGACCGTTGTTGTAGCCCATCCAGACATACCA
>DASXPZ010000018.1:0-2427 GCA_036493275.1 Pirellulales bacterium | reverse complement strand
ACGCGACTCGAAGACATTCAAGCTCACCTCGGCGGTGACGCGATCGGCAAAACGCTTCCGCTGAAATTCATACGCGGCGGTTCGATTCAGGATGGGAGCATCGTGGTAGCGGAACGCCCGCACGGAGGCGATTGAGATGGCTATCGCGGGATTCGGCGAAATTGCGGAGAAACTCCGCCGCTCGACAGTTCTGATTCAGGCGGGGGGCCGCGGCGGCGGCTCCGGCGTGATCTGGTCGAATGACGGCATGGTGATCACAAACGCCCACGTTGCGCGGGGCGCGAACATCGGGATCGAGCTTTGGGATGGACGCGAGTTTCGCGCCAGCGTCGCGTCACGCGATTCGCAGCGGGACTTGGCTGAGCTTCGCATCGATGCGACGGACCTTCCCTCCGCCCGGGTCGCCGACTCATCGCAGGTTCGGCCTGGCGAACTCGCCATCGCCATCGGCAATCCACTCGGTTTCGTTGGCGCGCTGACAACCGGCGTGATTCATGCGGTAGGGCCGCTGCACGGTCTTGGCTCGCGGTCGTGGGTGCAAGCCGACGTGCGACTCGCGCCGGGCAATTCGGGAGGTCCGTTGGCCGATGCCCGGGGTCGCGTGATTGGGATCAATACCATGGTCGCGGGCCGTCTCGCGCTCGCCATCCCCAGTAATACGGTTCGAAGTTTTCTTTCGAATGGGCCAACGGACGCTTGGCTGGGTGTGACGGTTCGTCCCGTGCAAATTCCCCGGCCAAGCGCAGTTGGGGGTAACACGCAACCCTTTGGACTCTTGCTCCTGGAAGTGGAATCTGGAAGTCCGGCGTCTTCCGCTTCGCTGTTGCCCGGCGACATTTTGCTGGGTGCCGATCAAAAAGCCTTCACGTCGGTGGGCGACTTGTGGACAATTTTGCAGGGTGTGGGTCCACGCCTGGTCCGCCTCGAATTCCTGCGCGGGGACTACTCGCGAGTTCGGCGGGTAACCGCTCAGTTGGGGTTACAGAACGCTCCGAGGAGCCATGTCGCGGCGTGATTCGCGTGTTCATCGTCGCGGCTTCACCACTTGGACGGACTGGTCCACAAAATCTGTTAGCTGAGCGGGATGTGGAGGTTGTCGGGAGCGTCAGCAATTTTGAGTCGCTCGCCGCGGTTTGGCCGGACGTGGAGGCTGATGTCATTCTCATTGACGGATCCGGCGAGCACCTCGAAACTTTGATCGATTCTCTCGCAGCATCGCAGCTCACGTCCGAAGCCAATGTCGTAATCCTTTCGGATCATTCCGATCCCAGACTGCTGGCGGACGCGCTGCGAACGGGCGCGCGTGCAGTGCTTCCGAGCGATGTATCTACAGATCAACTCGTCGCTGCCTTGGAAGCCGCGGCGGCGGGCCTGATTATTGTTCATCCTGCCGAGGTTAACGTCATGTTTCCGGCGGCAGAACCCGCGTCACGTCCTATCGCCGAACTCGCGGAGCCGCTTACGCCTCGTGAAAGCGAAGTCCTTCAGATGCTCGCGAGCGGTCTGCCAAACAAAGAAATCGCCGCGCGGCTGGCGATTTCTGAACACACCGTCAAATTTCATGTAGCGTCGATTCTTGGCAAGCTCGGCGCAGCAAGCCGCACCGAGGCGGTCGCTCTCGGCATACGGCGCGGCCTGGTTCTGCTCTGACGCCGTATCGAAACAAGCGCACAGCCAGCCCCTCCAAAAGGGGTCAGGGTAAAGAGTGGCTGTGCTACGCCAAGTGTCCTAATATGGAGGTGACGCAATCATTCAAATTCTCAGGAGTTTAGGGGAACGTTTATGCACGGCCGGGATGAAATTTTAAGAAATTCGCGAAGCAAAGGATCTCCATGGATCCTGGCTATTTCCTTTTTCGTCCTCGCCGTATGCCTCTGTCAGATTTCAGTTCACGCACAGAACCCACGGGATCCCCAGAACCAAGGCTCCGGCGCCATTCGCGTGGATGTAAACCTGGTAGTTCTTGACGCGACTGTAAAGACAAAAGCAGGTCAAATCATGGGCGACCTGAAAAAAGAGGACTTCGAGATCCGCGAAGATGGCGCCGCAAAGAAAGTTGACCTCTTCAGCCGCGACGAATTGCCCATCAATGTTGCGCTGGTGCTGGACTTGAGTGATTCCATCGAGCCGTTTCTGGGCCCCCTGCGCGATGCGGCGACGACCACCCTGTCAGCGCTCAAACCCGACGACCGGGTCGCCCTATTCACATTTTCAACGGAGGCGGAACTAAGTGTGCCGCTTACGAAAGACAAGGCCGCGATTACTGAAAAAATTGGCTCGTTCAAAGCGGGCGGCGCCACAAACATCAACGACGGCATCTTCGTTGCCGCAGAGTATCTTCTCAAGAACGCCCCAAATGGCCGCCGCGTGATCATCCTGATCAGCGACGACGTGGGCACCGATGCTGGCGGGCAAGGCACCCGCGAC
>DASXPZ010000017.1:0-3321 GCA_036493275.1 Pirellulales bacterium | reverse complement strand
GCAATCTGATACCGGCGCTAGCAGATAAGTATCATCTGATCGCGCCCGACTATCCGGGCTTCGGGCAAAGCTCGATGCCTCCGCACGACAAGTTCTCCTACACGTTCGACAACCTGGCGAAGGTGATCGACGAATTCACGGAGAAAATGGGGCTGACGAAGTACGCGATCTATGTGATGGACTATGGGGCACCGGTCGGCTATCGCTTGGCGGTGAAGCACCCGGAGCGGATCACGGCGATCGTGGTGCAGAATGGGAATGCGTACGAGGAGGGAATCGACAACGATTTCTGGAAGGCGATTAAGGAGTATTGGAAAGTGCCCGCGAGCAAAGAGAAGCGGGATGCCATTCGAAATCTCGTCACGTATGAGGCGACGAAGTGGCAATACACGGAGGGAGCGAAGGACCCGGAGTTAGTGAGCCCCGACGGCGCGTGTGAGGATCAGTTTCTGCTGGATCGCAAGGGGAACGACGAAATTCAGCTCGATTTGTTTTTGAGCTACGGGAGCAATCCGCCGCTCTATCCGAGTTGGCAGGAGTATTTTCGCAAGTACCAGCCACCGATGCTGATCGCGTGGGGGAAGAACGACAAGATTTTTCCGCCGGCGGGGGCCGAGCCGTACAAGCGCGACTTGAAGACACTCGAATTTCATTTGGTGGACGCGGGCCATTTCGCGCTCGAAACGAACGGTGACGAGATCGCGGGGCTGATGCGCGACTTTCTGGATCGGCATGTGAGCGGGAAGTAGTTGGTTGCAGTTGCCTCGCGCGGCGATCAGCGGCGGAGCTTGCGGTTGAGCCGGAGGCCATCTTGGCTGTGATAGGTCAGCAGCAACGCGCCGATGGCGGCCGTGTGTAGAAACAGGTCAAAGATGACTTGCTCTTCGCCGGGCCAGGGGTAGGCGAAGATGACGTCGAAGTCGTCGGGCTCCAGTTCCAGATCGGCGTAGCTATCGGGACCGTCGGTGCGGAGCCAGGTAACTTCGCCGAGGACTTCGACGAGATGCTCGGCTCCCTCGGGGACGTAGCTGCCGAGGGCGAACTCGGCGTCGAGCCCATGATCGGCGGCGAGTGATTCAGCGATCTCGACCAGCGGCCGCTCGATCTCGATGCCGATGGCGTCGAAGCCGGCCAGCGCGGCGAGGCAAGTGACCGCGCCGATGCCGCTGCCCCATTCGAGAAACCGCCGGCCGGTGGCGAGGTGCGTGTCGTGAATCCAGCCTAGCGCGCGGTAGGCCTTCTCAAAGTCGCTGGGGACGAAGGCCGGGAACGAGGCTTGATACTTGGCGTCGAAATCGTTGAGGCGGCGCTTGGCGTCGGCCAAGAGCGTGGCCACGCCGCTTGGAAGCGGATCGTTTGCGAAATCAAGTTCGACCTCGATGAGGCGCATTACGGCCAACGTATGTTCGCCGCCTGCTCAAACTCGCCACATCCAACCGCGCCGCGACAGCCCCCATAATAGCAGCCAGCAGCAGAACGTGAATGCGATGGCAAAGGCGAGCGAAGATAATTGCGGATCGGCGATCCAGGACGTGAAAGCAGTTTCATAGAGCCAGCCTTGCGTGGAGTTGCCGGCGATGTGGGTGGTGCCGAGAAGGGTCGCTCCGAGTTCGGAGAGCATGTAGGCCGCAATTGCGTTCAGGCCGGCAATTTGGAAGGGATGGGCGAGGCGGCGGCGACCGAGGAGATCGAACAGACCGAGGCAGATTGCGAGGCCGATCGTGGCGAGGCCGGCCGTGAGCAGGACGAAGCTGCTAGTCCACATTTTTTTGCTGATGGGAAACCAGAGGCCCCAAGTTTGGCCGAGGATGGCGATGGCAAGGCCAACGGCAATGAGAAGGAGCACGGTTCGCGCGCTTACGCCGCGGCGCTGGATGAAGAGGCCGGTCCAGTAACCAGCCAGCGCGGTGACGGTCGCGGGGAGCGTGCTGAGCAGGCCTTCGGGGTCGGTCGGTTCTTCGCGGCATTGGGTGTAGAGGTGGGCCTCGCCGAAGATCGCGCGGTCGACGATGCGGATGACGTTGCCGTCTGGCGATAGGTTGCTCTGGTAATTGTGTGGATTGGGGAGCAGGCCGAGGAGCGCCCAATACCCGAGCAAGATCGCGAGGGCGATCAGGATTTGCGCGCGGACGGACGCGTGGAGCGCGAGAAGCGATGCGGCGAGGTAGACCAGCGCGATCCGTTGGAGGACGCCGGGAATGCGGAGCGTGTCGAAGCCGGGCCAGCGGGCGTGGCCGAAGAGCCAGTCGCAAATTGGCCAGGCGTGATTGACGATGAGGCCGAGCAGGATCAGCGCGAGGGTGCGCCGCGCGATTCGCCAGTAGACGGCCGGCGCGACGTGTTGCGGGCTGGTTGCATCGGACTGGCGGAAGCGCCTGAGCGAATAGGCGAGCGACGTGCCAACGATGAACAGGAAGAAGGGAAAGACAAGATCGGTGGGCGTCCAGCCTTGCCACTTGGCATGCTCGAGCGGCCAATAGACGTGCTCCCAAGTGCCGGGGTCGTTGACCAGGATCATGGCGAGGATCGTGAGGCCGCGGAAGGCGTCAAGGGAGAGGAGCCGGGGCGCGGGGTCGGCCGAGCTTGACGTGGGGCTGGCGCGGAGCGATTTGTCGGGCGAAAGCTCGGGCATGGTGCTTTCAGTATAGCGATCACTTGCGATGGCGTTCGAGCGGGCGGTACGCTGTACGGCGGCGGTCGGCAAGCAAACTTGAATTTCGAGAGGGAAAGTGATGGCGGAGAAAACAGTCAATGTCGGGTTGATTGGTCAAAAGTTCATGGGCAAGGCCCATTCGAACGCCTATCTGAAGGTCGGGAAGTTTTTTGATTGCGATCCGCAGCCGGTGATGAAGGCGATTTGCGGCCGCAACGAGGCGGAGCTGGCGGCGTTTGCCGAGCGGTTTGGTTGGGAGGGCTACGAGACCGATTGGCATAAGCTGGTGGCGCGGAAGGATATCGACGTGGTCGATATCTCGGCGCCGAGCAATGTGCATCGCGACATCGCGGTGGCCGCGGCCGAGGCGGGGAAGCATGTGTTTTGCGAGAAGCCGCTGGCGTTCAATTTGCAGCAGGCCCGCGAGATGCTCGCGGCGGCGCGGAAAGCGGGCGTCGTGCACATGGTGAACTTCAATTATCGGACGTGCCCTGCCCTGGCCTTGGCGCGGCAGATGATCGCGGCCGGCGAGATTGGCGAGGTGCGGCATTTTCGGGCGACCTATTTGCAGGACTGGCTGGTCGATCCGAAGTTTCCGATGAACTGGCGGCTGCGGAAGGAGCTGGCCGGCTCGGGCGCGCATGGCGATTTGAATGCGCATTTGATCG
>DASXPZ010000016.1:0-5799 GCA_036493275.1 Pirellulales bacterium | reverse complement strand
GCCCAATCGTGGCGCGATGCCGACCCAGATCGTCGGCGATCTCGGCATTCGTAAAATGAGCGTAGTGCATTTGGGATATGCGTTCTCGTTCTTCCGAAGTAAGCTGACAGGCCATCGCTGGGACTCCGTTCGACCAGTCGTGGTTAAGGCCGACTAGTCGAACTCCCAGCGATGTTTTCACCAACAGCAATTCGCAACCAAGTTGCGCTTCAGATTAGACGCCGCCTTTCTATTCAGGCATTCCGCATATCAGTCCTATCGTGACGTTCACGAGCATGGATTACGTTGATCTGACAATGCAGATCGACACGGCAATGGAATATCAGACCTTTTTGCAAACCCAGCTCCTTAACAGCACCGGTCAGCCATGGGGTGGATTCACTTGGGACATCGTCTCAGGGCCGGGCGCATTTTTTCCCAATGGCTCGGGCGACCAAAATGTCGACTTCACCACAAGCTGGCCGTACGACATCACGGACACGCAGGTCTTTTTCCATGGCGCTCCGTTCCCGTCCGGCTCTTCTACTGGTTTGGTCCCGATTGTGCATTTTACTGTGACCGAACCCGGCACGGTCGTCCTGCGATTGACGCCGGTTGGCGTGCCGGAGCCTGGTTCGGTGATCCTCTTTGCGATGGGCGCCGTAGCCATTGGCTTCGTCCGAAAATGGGGTGGCCGGCGCCGGGGAGACTGGTCGCCGCCTAGCGTGACGACTGGTGGTGCTCTAGTGCCAGGTGGACGTGGTCTGTGCAGTGCCATGTGGGTTTGCCCCGGTGCCCTCAGGCGATTAACGCAAGCTGAGCGGACTCCCTGGAGAACGAACTTTCCGGTCGCGCGTCGCCGTTCCGAGCCTGATTGTGATTCGCGAAACGCCAATCACGATTCGCGAGGCTGGTTCGCTGGCAATGCTCTCCACGGCGGTTTAGCGATCTCGTTTGGCTGGCCGCGAAGGAGCACACGCGCGGCCTGAGTAAAGGCCTTTCGCTGCAATTCGCTCACGATTTCTCTTAGCGCTTTGCGATGATCTGGTGTATTCTGGCGACGTGCGCCGACTTTCACCGCGTCGGGCGCCGCTGGTTTCCCTACCATCCCTTCTGAATTGCGAGGTCCGCTAATGACCCCATGTCTTGTGAATTATGACGCCCGTGCGTTTCGTTCCCGCCGCCTACTAGGTTTTGCGGCAACACTGATCGTGGCGGTATTTGCGGCGGCCCCATTGCACGCGGCGATTGAATCACGCGCGATTCTCAAGACGTTCTTCGAGACGGGAGATATTCCAACGCAGGACCAATTTGGAACTGTGATCGACAGCATGGTGAGCCAATTGGACGACCGCTACCTGCTCGGACTCAGGACATCGAGCGACGGCGGCGCGGCGCGATTGTCCCTTGGAGACATTGTTGGACCTCCGACTGATTTTGGCCCGGCGGCCGGACTGTCGGGCGATTGGGCCGGCCAGACGGGCTACCTGGGCCTGGCATTCACGGATTCGAGCGCCTCGCCCTTGCCCAACACGTACTACGGCTATCTGGAAGTCACCGCCGGCGCCCCAGGCGGTTCGGATCTGTATCCGATGTATGTCTCAACGTTTTTCTATGAAACGAGCCCCAACACGCCCATCGCCGTCACCGGCGTGCCAGAACCATCGACGTTGGCGCTCGGCGCATTGTGCGGCGCGATCGGGCTGTGCGAGGTTGCTCGCCGTCGCCGCGCGCGGAGAAGAACCCTCGCTGGCGCTTCGGGTTAGTGGGAAAAGTCATTCTGTTCGTCGACGAAGTGCAGAACTTGCCTTATGCCAGAGCCACAGCCACTCATCCGCCGCTGGACCTACTCGCTGCGAACGTTGTTCTTGGCAGTGACCCTCGCGGCCGTTTTTTTGGTCGTCTTGCTGTGGATTCGTGGAGAAATGGCGTTTATCCGCGAGCGGCGGGAGGCGATCGCGAACACGAAGGCGCCGATGGGCGATATCGTGGCCGATTTGGCGGCGTCGATGATTGATCAAGATATCTTCGTCGAGAAACCGGCGCCGAGCGAGTCGTTGGGCATTCCGTTTTGGCGCGTTTGGCTCGGCGATCAGCCCATCCAATCGATCACGCTCCGCAGGGCCGCTACAGAGGAAGAACTGACGCACGGGAAACGACTTTTTCCTGAAGCAACTGTCGAACGATTCAACGTCGAATTCAAGTTGAAGTATCCGCCGGGCTTTCCGGGGCGTTAGCCCGGCGCCATTCCGTCCCGCGCTACTTCTTCTCTTCCGGGATCAACTCCACGCAGACCAGCCGGTCTTTCCCGCGCAGGTAGAGCAAGCCGTGCGAGAGGATCGGGGCCGCCCAGGCTGGGTAGTTCAGCAAGCGGCGCGGGGCCGCGCCGGCCGGCTGCACGCCATCGTCCGGAGCCTCGAATTGCGAGAAGGTTACCACGTCGAACTTTTCGGGCGTGGCGCGAATCAGCAGCAAGTCTCCCCCTTCGGTCAGCACGACGAAGTGGCCGTCGACATACAGCAAGCTCGATCGCGTCAGGTCGGGCTGGCGCCAGGCAACCTTGCCCGCGGCCAGCTCCACGCAGCGCAGTTCGGCGTCGTTGGTGTGCCGTCCGCTTGACCCGTAGACGTAGCCCTCGTGATGGACCGGCGTGTTCCAATGGGTCATCAAGCTCTTGTCGCGGCGGCGCTCTTTATCGCTCCAGACCACGTCGTAACCGCCGGGCTTAACACGCAGCACGGCGCTGCCGAGGCCGTACGTCTCGGAGATCAGCACCAGGTCGTTCACCACCAGGGGGTTGCTGGCGTTGACGCTTTCGAGAATCGGCGCCCTCCACGGAAAGTGAAAATCGATCTTGCCGCTGGCCGGATCCATCCCCAACAGGCCGCCGCGGGCAAACACGAACAGCCAACGGCGACCGTCGATCGTGGCGAGCGTGGGGGTAGCGTAACTGGCCAGTTCGTCGCTGACATGATATTTCACTTCGCCGGTTCGCTTGTCGAAGGCGACGACGCCGCTGTCCTTGCCGCGAACCCTGTCGAGCTGGCCCGGCGGAACGTCGCGCGTGTCGTCGCTGCTACCGCCGACCTGGCAGATCAGCAGGTCCCCTTCGATCACCGGCGCGCTGCCGACGCCGAAGAAATTTTGCGCCACGGCGAATTTGGCGGCAGTGTCGAACTTCCAGATCGGCTTGCCGTCGGCCACGCGCAGGCAGTGCAGCATCCCTTCGGCGCCGAAAGTGTATACGCGGTCTTCGTCGACAATCGGCGAGCAGCGCGGACCATTGTCGTAGCCGTAGAGATCTTCGTACGTCGTGTCGTACTCGAATTGCCAAAGTTGCTCGCCGGTCTCGCTCTTGTGGCAGGTCAGCCGAGCTTTATCCCCGAAGCGGGCGAATTGAAACAGCCGCCCGCGACTAATGGTCGGCATGCCATACCCGACTCCGGTGCGCTGCTGCCAGACGATCGGCAGTCCCTTGCGCGGCCACTTGGTCAGAATGCCGCGCTCGCTCGATTTGCTGTCTCTGGTGGGGCCGAGGAAGTACGGCCAGTCGACTCCTTGTTTGCGCGTTCCTAGATCGGGCGCCAGTGCGCTTGCGGTGGCTGTGGCTGCGGTTTTTCCAGCGGGCACGGCCTTGGTCGGTGCTGTTTTCGCCGGCGCTTGTTTCGCCGGGACCGTCTGGGCCTGCGAGACGCCTTGCGCGCAGAGCGAACCTAGAATCAGCAGGCTGGCAAGCGCCAGTGAAGCTCGTTGCGACATCGGGAGTCTCCTCGAATCGACAGGCGACTATACTATACCCTTCGGCTGGTTGCGATTGTCGTGCGAGTCAGCCGAGGAGACGCCGGCGCCATCGTCTGAAAAACAAGGGCCTTACCAATCCAACTCAATTTCACGCCGTTCCACTGCATTCATCGTTTAGGTTCATTCGATGTTAGTCGTCAGTCCACGAGTTCGCGTGCCGCAAAGCGAATTTGAATTCAGCTATGCGCGCAGCTCAGGGCCCGGGGGACAGAACGTCAATAAGGTCAATTCCAAGGCGACGCTGCGTTGGCCGGTGACGCGCAGTCCCAGCCTGCCCGAAGACGTGCGGCAACGCTTTCTCGCCCGGTTCGGCAGCCGCCTGACAAGCGAGGGAGAATTGCTGGTCACCAGCCAGCGTTATCGCGACCAGCCGCGAAACATCGCCGACTGCCTGGAGAAGCTTCAGGCGATGCTGCTGGCGGTGGCCACTCCTCCCACGCCGCGTCGGAAAACCCGTCCTACCCGCGCCTCGGGCGAGCGACGCTTGCAAGGCAAACGAGCGACGGGGGAAAAGAAACAAAACCGCCGGGCGCCGCACGGCGAAGATTGAGCGGCGCAACGCTTGTTCCATTTCCAGAGTGTCGCGCGCTGATTTTTTGCAAATCGATAGCGCCGCGAATTCAATTACGCTTGCGAGTCGGCCGAGCCGCGACGCATTTTTTCTCGGGCGCGGCTGAGCGTGGGGCCGACGCTGTTCTCCGGCACGCCGGTCGCGGCGCTGATCTCGCGATAGGTTTTGCCTTCGATGTGGTAGAGCCGCACCACCTGGGCCTCGAAGCCGTCGAGATCGTCGAGCAGCCTTTCGACTTCGTCCAGATCGCTGACCCGGTCTTCCAATCCATTGGCCGAGGCGTCGGGTACTTCGGACGGGGGCACCGTGGCGATTTGCAGTTTCGCCGCGGACTTGTGCTCCAACAGATGTTTGACCACGACGCGCCGCGCGATCACGGTCAGATACGTCGCCAGGTTGCTCTTGCCTTGGAAGCGGCGGAGGACGGCAAAGTCGTTCTTGACGATCGTCATAAAAACCTCAGCGCAAAGGTCTTCACGATCTTCGGGCGTAAGCCGAATGGAGCGGGCTTGCGACGAATGGTTGATGACGTGGATCACCAACCCCATGAAGCGATCGACGAAGTCCTCCCAAGACCGCGGCTGGCGGCTTAAGCAACGTTCGAGCAGCTTGCGGTCGATTTCTGAGAGTGCCACGAAGACGAACCCTCAATCACCCGCAAGCTCGGCCAAGCGGGAGCGCCTGACAGTTAGAAAAAAGCCGGCCGGACGGGAGAACAGTTGCCAGATTGCGTGAACAACCTCGATTCTAAGACCGATCAAAAACTGTGGCAAGCGCAGCAGGCGGTCCTCGTAGTGACAAGTTCGTTAAAATAATACCGTTTAGGTTTAGTTTGTTCGACGTTGACCGGCCCGATCGCGCATCCTATGATTTTCGCGGTTAGGAGGGGGAGCGGCGGGCTGACTCCGGGCTGCTGGCCCGCCGAGTAATTCCCTACTGTAAACCCTTGCTGGTGCAAGCACTTGACGGTTCCCGACGCCGAGTGTTGAATGGGCGGGAACTAGCCTGGCAAAGTTGGCCGGGATTGGTGATTTTGGCTGTTAGGGCGGCTGCGTAAGGCCGGCCCAGGGCGAATGGATTTGCGGTCGTTGATGACCTTTAAAGGGAGAGCTGTTTCCAATGACTCACGTTGTTGCGGAACCCTGTTTCGGCTGTAAGTACACCGACTGCGTGGTAGTTTGCCCCGTCGAGTGCTTCTATGAAGGCGACAAGATGCTCTACATCCATCCGGATGAGTGCATTGATTGCGAAGCCTGCGTGCCCGAGTGCCCGGTCGAGGCAATCTTCCACGAAGACAACCTTCCGGAAGAGTGGAAAGAATTCACCGCGCTGAACGCCGAGTTGGCGACGCAGTGCCCGGTGATCACCGAGAAGAAAGAGCCTTTGGCCGGCGCTGAGTAGTCAGCGCTCCGGTTCCACTGGCTCATCAGCAAGCCCCGGCTGGCGAC
>DASXPZ010000015.1:0-9779 GCA_036493275.1 Pirellulales bacterium | reverse complement strand
AGATCATCCACTTTGCCAGGCCGACACCGATCTTGCGCGGCAGGCGCTGAGTTCCACCCATTCCGGGATAGATGCCCAGCCCGGTTTCGGGCAGACAGAATCTCGCCTTCGGTCCCGCCACGATTCGGTGGCAGGCCAAGGCCAACTCCAATCCGGCGCCAAAAGCTGGCCCGTCGATCCAGGCGACGACTGGTTTTGGACAGCGCGCGATGATGTTCAGAATCGAATGAGCGCTATAAGTAAAACTAATGATGCGGTCGACTTGCCCAGTTGTCAGGCTCTGGATGAAGAAGCTTACATCGACTCCGCTAACGAAACGCTCACGCCTTCCACATAACACGATCCGCTCGACGCCGGGGTCGGCTGCAAGGGCCTCAAACCCGTTGCGCAGAGCAAGTAACGACGGTTCGTCAAACGTCGCGTTATCCTCGTCCGGCCCCAGTTCGATCTGTCCAATTCCGCCGTTAAGCCATGTCTGCTGAGGGGTTAGAGACATTATACAAACCGCGAAATGGTTGCTTTTTTGATCATCTATGCGACATTAATACCTACCGCACACCGCCCAAGCAGATAAGTCATTTATATCCTCCCATCTTTACTAAAGCCGCCATATCGCTACGATGGTGGCTCAATCATCCTACCCGAAAGCCGCCCAAACCGCCTTCCGCAGGGGCCCGCTAAATGTCTGTACCAACAGACCGCACAGAAGAACCGCTAGCAATCATAGGCATGGCGTGCCGACTCCCGGGGGCAGAGAACCTCGAGGAGTATTGGCGCCTTGTCTCTGAGGGACGGTCCGCAGTCAGCGAAGCGCCGGCCGAGCGATTCAACCAAGAGCGCTACTTCGACGCGCAAAAAGGAACGCGCGGCAAGAGTTACTCCAAGCTAGCATGCGTCCTCGACAATCGTGACTTTGACGCCGCGCGCAATCCGATTCCCGCCGACCTGGCGGACTCGGTCGATCTTACACATTTACTTATGACCGGAGTCGCGGCTGACGCGCTGCGCCACGCTGGACTCGACCCGTTTCGCCTGGAGTCGAAAAACACGGCCGTCTTTATCGGTCATGCCCAAGGGAGTGGTCAACTAGGTCAACTCAGTTTTCGGGCATACGTCGAAGAAGCGGTGAGCCTGCTAGCCCAAACCCCCGGCTATAGCGACTTAAGCCCGCAAGCGCAGCGGGAAGTGCAAGCCGAACTTGAGCAACGTCTGCTCGCGGGCTTGCCGATTGGCGAAATCGACACTCGGCATATGCACTGTAATATGGTCGCCGGAACCGTGGCGAAGGCCTTCGGCCTGTCGGGCTCGTGGCTGGCCATGAATTCCGCCTGCGCTTCCTCGCTGCACGCAATGTTGCTCGGAGCGCGAGCTTTACAACTCGGCCGCGCCGAGATGGTTATCGTCGGGGGAGCGTCCGACTTCAAAGATGACTCGCTGATCCTCTTCTCCGCAGCGCAAACGCTTAGCACCGACGGCTCTCGACCGTTCGACGCCGACGCCGATGGGCTGATCATGTCCGAAGGTTATGTCGCGCTAGTCATGAAGACGCTGCGGCAAGCGCTGGCCGATGGCGACCCGGTGCAGGCCGTGGTTCGCGGCTTGGGAGTCGCCTCGGACGGTCGTGGAAAAAGCCTCTGGGCGCCGCGCAAAGAAGGCCAAATGAAGGCCATGCAGCGGGCTTATCGTTCCGGCGTCGACATGGCGGGGCTGCAATATCTTGAAGCGCACGCCACCAGCACGCAGGTCGGCGACGCCACGGAGTTGGAAACACTGGGCGAAGTCCTCGGCCCCAAGTTCCCGCCGGGGAAAAAAATCCCGGTCACCAGCGTGAAGGCCAACATCGGGCACACGTTGGAGTGCGCCGGCATCGCGGGCGTGATCAAGACCGTGCTCTGTATGCAGCGGCAAACCTATCCGACCGCCATCAATATCCGTTCGCTGAACTCCAAGATCGATTGGCCGTCGGCGCCCTACTTTATCCCTCAGACTACTGCGCGGTGGGAAGCCCCCGCTCCCGGCCAACCGCGGCGAGCGGCCGTCAATGCTTTTGGCATCGGCGGATTGAATATGCACGTCGTGCTCGACGAATTCACTGAGAGCGCGCGGAACCTGGTGGCCAACCTTCCCGTCAGAGCGCCGGCCGCGCCCGAAGATCGAGCGATCGCCGTCATCGGCATGGGATGCGTCTTTCCGGGGGGCATCGGTCTGCCAGAGTATTGGCAAACCTTGCTCGACGGTCACGATCCAAAGATTTTGCCTCCCGCGGACCGCTGGACGCAAAAAGCCTTGGAGGCGCAGGCCGCGCAAGCTGAGCCGACGCGCGCCGGTTTCATTACCGACTTTGCTTACGACTGGCGGCGCCATAAGGTTCCGCCCAAGCAAGTGGCCGAAGCCGATCCGTTGCAGTTCATGCTTCTTGAAGGCGCCGAGCAGGCGCTCAACGACGCCGGCTACGATCGCAAACCGCTGGAGCGCGAAAAGTGCGGCGTGGTGGTGGGGACCGAGTTCGGCGGAGATTTTTGCGATCACTTGGAAGTCGGCTTGCGCCTGCCTGAAATTCAGCATCAACTCGCCGGCCTGCTAGGCGAGCGCGGTCTGGCCGGCGATCAGATCGAGGCGATTTCGAAGAAGTACGCCGCGGCGATCCTCAAGAAGTGGCCCTCATTGGTTGATGAAACGGGAAGCTTTACCACCAGCACCTTGGCCTCGCGCATCACCAAAACGCTCGACCTGGCTGGCGGAGCAGTCTCGCTCGACAGCGGATCGACTTCGGCCATGAGCGGCCTGTCGATTGCCATCGACATGCTGCTGTCGGGCGATAACGACGTCATGATTTGCGCCGCCGGTCAGCGGCGGATGGGGCCCAACGCCTTTGCCGCTTACACCAACGCCGGCCTGGCCGCCGGACAAACTCCGCACAACGTGCTCGACGCCGGTTACGACGGCATTGTTCCGGCCGAAGGGGTGGGAGTTGTCGTCCTCAAGCGACTGGCCGACGCTCGCCGCGACGGAGATCGCATCCACGCTGTGATCCGCGGAATGGGGATTGCTCACGCCGAGACCGACGCCGAGGCCTTGAAGCTGGCCGCCGAGCGCTCGTGCGCCCAAGCCGGAATCTCGCCCTCGGACGTCACCCTGGCCGAGATCGACACCGATGAACAACTGTCGCCTCAGGGGGACGAATTACGAGCGCTGTTGGAGATTCATGCGCAAGGAGATCGGCGCCATCCGCTCATCTTGGGCTCGTTGACGTCTCAGATCGGGCACATGGGGGGCGCGTCGGCTATGTCGGCGCTGATCAAGGTCAGCCTCGAAGTGGGGCATGGTCAGGCGGCTCCCGTGGTCGGATTGCAAACGCCCAGCCAGGCGCTCTCCGAAGCGCCTGTCGCGGTGCAAATGCCTCGGGCCGCGATGAAATGGACCGGTCCTCGCGTCGCCGCGCTCGTCAGTTGGTCGAGGGGACAGGCGTTCCATATGATCCTGGAGCCCGGCGCGCCGGTCGCGTCGGAAGCGAAGATCTCCGCTCCGCAAGTTGTCTCTGCCTCCGGCAGAGCGCCCGCCGCCAAAGCTCCCGTTCTCAAATCACCGGCCGCCAAGCCGGCGTCGGTTGCGCCGGCTGTCGTTTCTCTTGCGGCGCGTCCGATCATCTGTCGCTATGGCGCGGCAAGCCTTGAGGCGTTGCAAGCCCGGCTCGACGAAGCCGCCGGCAATCCGAACGTCGCCTGGCAAGTCGCCGCAAAAACGGCGTTTCAGACTGCGAATCGATATCGAGTGGCCATCGTGGCCGATAGCGCTGAGTCGCTCGCGCGCAAACTTCAGCTTCGCGCGCAAATGCAAAACGCCGGCGCGCGGCAGGTGCTCGAACAACAGGGCTTTTTCTATCGACAGATGTCCGCGCAGGCGCCACGCGTGGCGTTCATCTTCCCTGGTCAAGGTTCGCAATACGAAGGGATGTTGCGGCAGTTGGTGGCCGACTCGCCGGCCGCGGCCGCCATGCTGCGCGAAGTCGACCAGACGATGGCTCGACTTGGCTTTCCCAGTTTCTCGAAGCTCGCCTGGGAAACGCCAACCCAGTTAGGCGCTGACGTCTGGACAACTCAAGTGGCGATGCTGCTGGCCGACGCGTTGGTATTGGCAGCGCTCGGCGAGCGAAACATTCGGCCCGATTTGGTGCTGGGACACAGCTACGGCGAGTTTCCGGCCCTATTCGCCGCGGGCGTGTGGGACTTCGAGACAGCCGTTCGCATGACGCGCGCCCGTTGCGAAGGGATCTCGGCGGTTGCTGTCGGCGATAGCGGCATGTTGGCGACTGACGCTTCGGCCGAAGTCGTTGAGTCGATTCTGAAGTCGGTTCCCGGCCACATCTACCTGGCGAACATAAACGCGCCGGATCAAACCGTGGTCGGCGCCAAGCGGACCAAGCTCGATAAATTGGCGATCGCGTTGCAAGAGCGATCATTGCAAGCCCGTATTTTGAATGTCCCGGCCGCGTTCCACACGCCACTCATGGCCGGCGCCAGCCGCCTGCTTGAAGATCAGCTCAAGAGCGCGGAATTGCAACCGCCGCGCGTGGCGTTTGTCAGCACGGTGACAAACTCGCTGGTGGGCGACGTTGCGCAGGTCCGCCGCAACCTGGCGGCGCAACTTACGACGCCGGTCCGCTACGCGGAGTTGATCGCTCGTCTGGCGGCCGAACGGCCCACCGTGTTCGTCGAGGTTGGGCCGCAACAGACCTTTACCAAGTTGAACCGGCGGATCCTCGACGCCGACGCGTTGGTCATCGCTTGCGATAACCCGAAACGTCCCGGCTTGGAACCGCTGGCGTGCGTGCAGGCTCTGCTGGAATGCGTGGGCGCCTATGGAGCGCCGTCTTCCTCGAGGACTGGCGCTGCGACGCCTTCTCACTCAGAACCCGGTCAAAATATCATGTCAGATCAAATTCCGCATTTCGACGCCACCGAGCGGCGCCGCGCGAAGATGCGCGACGGATCCACGGGCAAGGCGCCAGCGAAACCGGCGCCGGCGCCCCCAGCTCCTGCTGCGCGACCGGCGCCTGCTGCGCGCCCGAGCGCTTCTCAAGCGTCTCCGGCGATTGCACCTTCGCCAGCGGTTGCTCCTCACGCGGATGGCGCGGCCCCGCAAGCGCGACCAGCCGCCGCGCAGGCTCCTGTCACCAAGGCGCCGCAGTTAGCTCCACAGCCACCAATCGCTCCGGTCGCGCCGGTTCTTTCTGCTCCGGCTCCCAGTCCCATTCAGGCCCCGGCGGCGAGCGAAGACCTGGCCAAGTTTCTGGTGAATTTCGTCGTCGAGCAAACCGGTTATCCGCCGGAGGTGGTCGACCTCGACGCCGATCTGGAAGCTGACCTGGGGATCGACAGCATCAAGAAGGCGCAGTTGTTCGGCGAGTTGCAAGAGTATTTCGACATCGGCGCGTCGGCGACCAGCCTCTCGCTTGACGATTTTCCGACGTTGCGTCACGTCCTGAATTTCCTCGCACAGTCGTCGTCGACAGCCCCTGCAACGCCTGCCGTGGCCCCTACGAAAGCGGTTGGTCCGGCGACGCCAGCCGCCGGTGTTCCGATTGTTGCCACTGCGTCGAGTGCGCCCATCGGGGCGCCGGTTGTGAACAGCGCAGCGGTACCCCCGGCGGGCAATGCCGCCGAGTTGGAATCGTTCTTGATCAACTTCGTGGTCGAGCAGACCGGCTATCCGGCCGAGGTCGTCGAGCTGGACGCCGATTTGGAAGCCGATCTGGGAATCGACAGCATCAAGAAGGCACAGTTGTTCGGCGAGCTGCAAGAATATTTCGACATCGGCGCTTCGGCCACTAGCCTCTCGCTCGACGACTTTCCGACGTTGCGACACGTGTTGAATTTCCTGGCCCAGTCGTCGGCTCCTGCAGCACAGAACGTCGACGCGGCGCCGTTGGCAGTAGCGCCATCGGTTGCAGTCGCTGATCCAGCTCCGGTCGCGGCGGTCATTCCGCCTGCTGAAGAGGTCGCTCCAACGGCCGCGGGAATCGCCGCGACGACAAACCCGGTTGAGTTGGAATCGTTCTTGATCAACTTCGTGGTCGAGCAGACTGGTTATCCGGCCGAGGTCGTCGAGCTCGACGCCGATCTGGAAGCCGACCTCGGCATCGACAGCATCAAGAAGGCGCAGTTGTTCGGCGAGCTGCAAGAGTATTTCGACATCGGCGCTTCGGCCACCAGCCTCTCGCTCGACGATTTTCCGACGTTGCGCCACGTGTTGAAATTCCTGGCGCAATCTTCATCGTCGGTCCCCGCGACTCCGAATGCGAGTGTTGCGTTCGTTGCCAGTGAGCCTGAGGAGATTGCCGAGCCCGTAGCTGTCACTGCGCCTGAGTCCGTTGCAATGGCGCCATCCGATGAACAGCTCACTCAAGAGACGGCAGGAATTCCCGCGACGACAAACCCGGCTGAGTTGGAATCGTTTCTGATCAACTTCGTGGTCGAGCAGACCGGCTATCCGGCCGAGGTCGTCGAGCTCGACGCCGATTTGGAAGCCGATCTGGGAATCGACAGCATCAAGAAGGCACAGTTGTTCGGCGAGCTGCAAGAATATTTCGACATCGGCGCTTCGGCCACCAGCCTATCGCTCGATGATTTTCCGACGTTGCGCCACGTCCTCGACTTTCTCGCGCAGAACAACTCCGGAGGCGCGCCCGTCGCTGAGAGCGCAAGCACGGCGACCGCGTCCGCAAATGGTCACAGCGACGACGATGATGGCGTCAACGGGCATTTCACGAATGGCCACGGCGGCAATGGGCATAGCGCCAATGGAAACAGCGGCAACGGCCACAGCGTTCACGAAAGAAAATCGCACGTTTTCGCCGGCAACGGTCACAGCGCGAATGGCCACGGCGGCAACGGCTTCAGCCCTAATGGCCACGGCAGTCATGCTTCGACGAGCAACGGCCATGTGGTGAAAGCGCGGCTGGCGCCTGGCGCGTCGGCGACTTCGGCTGTCGAGTTACTCGAATGCGCCCCGTACGAAAAAGGCTGGCTCCTCGGCCAGTCTTACGCGGAAGCGATTCTGCACGCCCTCAGGCTGGCCGTCGAATCGACCGTGGAAGTCGAAGCCGACGAGGCATCCCTTTCAGCGACGCGTCCGGCGGATTTGTCCCCCAACGCATTGGATGAGCTTCAAGGAATCGCCGACGCCATCGAAGTTCCGCTTGCCAGCTTGCTTGCCCATCACCAGGCGGTGACGGTGGCCCTCAACGGCGCGCTCTCGGCGGAACCCCACGAGGCGTGGGACTCTCCCGCCGGCGCTATCGGCGCGGCACACGCGATGCAACAAGGCGCTGATTTCGCGGAGCCTGCTCCGCCAGCCCTCCCACAGGCTGCCATCACCAGCCGCTTTTCTCTCGAAATGCGCGAAGCGCCACAGAGCGCCGGCGCTGGCGAAATGAAATGGACCGGCGCCGCGATCGTGCTCGGATCGGACGATGTTGCCAAGGCATTGCGACAGCGGTTGCAGCTCGCCGGCGTCGTCGTGCATGAATTGTCGATCGATCACGATCTCGATCAGACGCTGGCCGAGCTCGACTCGATTTGCCAGCAAGGGCCTGCGCCGCATCTGTTCATCACCACGGCCAATGACGCTCTATCGGGTGATTGGTGGAACGACGAACGCTGGCAAGCCCGTCGTCAACAGACGATGCTGGCGCCGTTCTTCGTTTGCCAAAGGTGGATTCAACTCGCCTCGGCCAGCGGTTGGCTGAACCAGGCTTCGCTGGTCGCCACCACGCAACTTGGCGGAGACTTTGGTTTTTCGCGCGGGGCTGAAGGAGCCGCCGGCGGAGCGGTCGCCGGATTGCTGAAAGCGATCTTCATCGAATACACCGTGATGCAGGGGCTCAAAGAGCTGCGGGTCAAAGCCATCGACGCCGCGCTCGACGCGAACCCGGCCGAACTGGTCGACGAGATTGTCGGAGAGCTCGGCTCGAAGGCGCTCGACGTCGAAGTGGCGTTTGTCAACGGTCGGCGCTTGGTTTCGACCGCCGTTCCGCGACCGCTCGGCGCGCCGGTGGGGTCGTCGATTCGCCGTGGCGGCGTGTGGGTCGTCACTGGCGGCGCCCGCGGGATCACGGCAGCCTGCGCCTTGGAGTTAGGTCGCCGGCATGGGTTGAAGCTGCACTTACTCGGCGCTTCGCCGGCGCCGCAGATCGATCCCTCTTGGCGCTCGCTCGACGCCGCGGGGCTGGAAAAACTCAAAGGTTCGCTGATGATTTCGGCTCGCCAGGCGGGGCTTCCCGCCGGGCAGACGTGGGATCGCGCCCGCAAGGACCTGGAGATCGATCGTTCTCTGCGGACCTTCGCCGAGGCGGGGATCGAAGCCACCTATCACGAGTGCGACGTCTCCGATCGGCGCCAATTGGACAGCGTGTTGGAACAAGTTCGCGCCACCAGCGGGCCGATCGAAGGGGTGCTGCACGGCGCCGGCATCGATCGCTCGTGCCGTTTCGATCGCAAGCAGCGCGACGTCGTCGAACAGACGATCGGCGCCAAGGTCGACGGCGCGGCCCATCTGATGGCGCTCACGCGGCGCGACCCGATTCGTCACTTCCTCGGCTTCGGATCGATTGGCGGTCGGATGGGGAGTTTCGGCCAGGCGGACTACTGCTTGTCGAACGACATGCTTTGCAAACTGCTCGGCGCGTATCGTCGCGAGCGGCCGTGGATTCACGCCGTGGGTTTCCATTGGCATCCGTGGGACGAAGTCGGCATGGCCGCGCGACCGGAGACGAAAAACTCACTGCAGGGCAAAGTCGACCTGACGCTGATGCCGCTGGCCGAAGGGATCGCGCACTTCATCGGCGAACTAGCGGCCGGCTGCCCCGAGCCGGAAGTGTTGATCACGGAGCGGCGCCATTGGGATCGCTTCGAAGCCGGATTGGCGCAGGCCTCGGCCGGCGCGCTTAACTCACCCGCTGGCGCTTCGAGTGCGGCGTCTGCTTTCGCCGCGCCTGTCGCGATCTTAACCACTGTAGCGCCGGCCGCGGCAAAGCCTGCCGAGGCTGCCGCCGAAGCGGTCGAATTACGAACCGCGCGTTGCGAATTGCGAGCGATCGTCGCGCCGCTGCCGACCTCTCCGCAAAGCTTGTCGCTCGATTCGCCGGTCTGGATCTTGGGCGACAACAGCGCGGCGCAGGCCTTGCGAGCGAGACTGCAAGACGCCGGCATTTCGGCGCCGCAGATCTCATGCTCGGGCAGCCCTGATGAAGTCTTGGCCGAACTCGATCGCCTGTGGGAGGAATCGCCGGCCCCGTGCTTGTTCCTGATGACGGGGCGCGATCCGGCGGTAGGCAACCTGCTCGACCTGGCAAACGGCGAAGCGCGGCGCGATCGGGGCGTTTTGCTCCCGTTCCTGGTGGCGCAGCGCTGGTACAAGTTATTGACCGCTCGTCCCGAACTCGGGCAAGGGACTTTGCTGGCGGCGGTCTCGCTGGGGGGCGACTTCGGCTTCAGCGGCGCCGCGCCCGTTCCGGAAGGGGGCGCGATCGCCGGGCTGCTCAAGAGCGTGTATATCGAAGATTCGCGACGCGAAACGAGCCGTTTGCGGGTCAAGGTGATCGATGCCCCGGCGGCCGAATCGGACAAGTCGCTGGTCGATTCCATCCTGCGGGAGCTGGCCGCGGACGAGCCCGAGGTCGAGGTCTGCTGGTCGCAACACGAGCGGCGCGTAATTCGTCCGCTCCCTGCGCAGTTAGACTCCCAGCATAATCGCGAGATTCCGCGCGGCGGAACCTGGGT
>DASXPZ010000014.1:0-4084 GCA_036493275.1 Pirellulales bacterium | reverse complement strand
GATTAAGGAATCGCCTCCGTTCGCGCTCCGGCAGGGTGAAGTAATGATCCATTTTGTCCTCGATGACTTCCTGAGCCAGCTCGGTCAGGTTGTCAACCAACTGTTTTTGCTGGGCTGAAGAAAGCTGCGACACGTCCGGCTGCCAATCGACGTCGTCGCGCAGTTCGCGCATCGCCCGCCGCGCCATATGTCGTTTTGCCAGCCGCGGCTCGCCCGAAAGATCGATCTCGCTCAGATGCCCGAGCAGCATGGCGGCGCCGGTAGTCGAAGGAGTCTCTGGAAGTCCGGCCCGCAGCGTTCGCAAAGCCGCCAGCGACGCGACGATGGAAAACGCAACAAAACAGGTCAGCGTGACGGCGTTTCGAAATCGAACCATGCTTGTTTCCGCTCTTTGCTGACGCGAACCATCGTGCTTCGAATGTGACGGCAGACCCGCGGGGCGAGATCCTCATGACGCTAATCCAGGCGCCGCCAATTACCGTAACATTCGCCGACCAACAGCGAAAGAGCACGACGCGAGCATTCAAGCGACGATGGCGACGCCGCGATATTGCGGCGCCAGATAGCGGGGAGTTCCCGGCAGATCGAAGCGTTCGAGTTTTTCGATCTCCAATCCGCCGCGGGCGATCAACTGATCGATTTCTCGGTTCACGTGGCAACCCCCCGAAATCAGCCCGTGCCACCAATCGAGCCGATCCTGGCGGCGGGCAATTCGCGGATCGTCGCTACGGCCATGCTCGATAAACAAATAATGACCGCCGGGTTTCAGAACACGTTTGATTTCCGCAAGCGCCGACTGGGAGTCGGGGATCGAGCAGAGGGTCCAGGTGGTGATAACGCAATCAAACCGGCCGGCGTCGAACGGCAGCGCTTCGGCTGCGCAGCGCTTCACGTCGACAGGCATGCGGGCCGCGGCGAGTCGTTCCGTCACGCGCTTGGGCAGCATCTCGGCCGGATCGAGCACGGTCAATCGATCGACAGCCGGCGGATAGAACGCCAGGTTCAGGCCCGTGCCGAAGCCGATTTCGAGCACGTCGCCGCGCGCGTCGGCCAGCGCTACAGGGCGCAACTCCATAACCGATTTTTGGCTCATGGCGAATTCGAGAACCCGCGGAAGAATCCAGCGCGAATAAATGCCCATGAAATGCCTGACCGACGTCGCGAGGGAAAGGAGCGGAAATGATCGATTGTGTGCCTGCTCTCCACAAGATCGTATCGCGCAGCCGCCCAGGAAGCAAAAACCTCGCGTTGCGTGAGGCGCGCTGCGTCGATAGAGTTCTAGAGATCAGAGAGACCCCGCTTCACAATTCCTGCAACGCGCGACACGCAACATGAGCACGGAGCAACTCGAACGCGACCTGGCCCCTTTGGCCCAAACATTGCGCAAGATTGTCATCGTCCTGCTCGTATCGGTGGTGGGAATGACTGTAGCGATGGCGTTTCTCCGCAGCCAAGGCAAAGAAGGCTGGAATTTCAGCGAAGGGGGCGTCGTCACGCTCACCGCGCTCGCCGTCGCGATCGCCGCGCCGCTACTGGGGACCGTGATCTCTCGTCAGGTAGTGACAACGAATCGTCGAAAGCTGGCCACTGGAGAAAGCGATTCCTCCGCAGGCCAGGCCAAAAAGTCGCAGAAGAAGGCGAAAGAAGCCGACATCGAATCGTTGGCCATGCTCTACCAGACGAAGACCATTATCCTGGCCTCGATCTTGCATGGGGCCGCTTACTTTAACGCCATTGCGTTCATGATCGAAGGAGACCTGCTGACGATCGTCGCCGGCGGTCTGCTCGCAGTCGGGATTGCCAGCCAGTTTCCCACCGTCACGCGGGTGGCCAATTGGGTCGAAGACCAGCTTGGCCGGCTCCAGGAAGACCGAGCCCAGAGCCGTTGAAAACTGGTGGCGAGACGCACAATTCAATCCGCCGCCAGTCGTTGGCCAACCGTCTGAATGATCTCGTGCATGGCATGCAGATACGTGGAGGCTTCGTCGAGCGGCATCACCAGCGGCGGGCTGACTCGCAGCACCTTGCCGGCCAAAGGGCCCAGCAAGTGAATCGCCAGTCCCATCGAGTTGCCGAGGTAACACGCTTCAACGATCGCCGCCGCGACTTCATTGGCCGCGTGCTTGCCGACCGGAGCGCACTCGACGCCCCACACCATCCCCTCGCCGCGCACGTGGGCGATTGCGGGCAATTCGACCAGCCGCGTCAGCCCCTCTTCGACGCGAACGGATAATTTCCGCGCGTTTCCTAGCACGTCGTGCGCATGGAACTCATCGAGCGTGGCCAGCACCGCGGCGCAGGCTAGCGGATTGGCGCTCCAGGTGTCCGATCCTTCGCCGTAATGCATGGCGGCAAAGACGTCAGCCCGGCCGACCGCCGCGCTGACCGGGACGCCGTTCCCTAGTCCTTTGCCTAGCACGACAATATCCGGCTCGACTCCATACGTGGTGAAGGCGAACATCGAGCCGGTGCGGCCGAAATTCGCCTGCACTTCGTCCAGGATCAACAGCGCGTCGTGCTCGCGACAGAACTGTTGCAGGAGTTGTAGGTATTCCTTTTGTGGATGATACGAGCCGCCGCCGCCGAGATAGGGCTCGGTGATTAAGCAAGCGATCTTGCCCTGGCGCTTTTTGGCGATCGCGTCAAGTTCGGCCGCGTAAGGCGCGAGATCGATCGGCCCCATGCGACGTTCGACGCTCTCGCATTCTTCCAGCGGGAAGCTGATGAATTGGACGCGCGCGTCGCGCTCGGGGTCGGTTTCGCAACCGGTCACGGCGCCGGCCAGTCCCTTTTTGCCATGAAAGCCGTGCCGTGTCGCCAGGATGACGTCGGCGCCGGGGCGACGGTCGAGCGCGGCCCACAGTGCCTTCTGTATCGCTTCGCTGCCGCTGGCCGCCCACAGAACCTGCTGACAGCGCGCGCCCCCCGGCTCGGCTTGCAGGCAGGCGATCAGCCGCTCGCTGGCGCGAACTTCAAGATCGGTTACCGCGTTGTAAGCGGTCAGCGGGGCGGCCGGATGAAACGGAGCGCCGTCATGCAGATTCTTCAGCCCCAGGTACTCCAGCGTACGCAGCCACCACCGCGTGGGATTGTGCCCCAGGTTGGCGACCAGCACGCCCGAGCTGAAATCGGCCAGCATCCGTCCTTCGGGCGTCCAGTGGTAGCTCCCGGCGCTGCGATCGATAACCGCCAGGCTGGGCGTGAAGGTCCGCAGCGCCCGCGGCTCCACCTGCGCGGAGCGCCGGCGCAGCTCATTCGAGCGTTCTTCGCCTCGATGTTGAACTGTTTTGATTTCGGCGTCGTCGTTCTGCATCGTTCGCTCGAGACTCTACATCGGGTAATAATATACTTGACTCAGTTGCCGCAGGTTAGCTGGTAATAATCGTGTACATGCCAGGCGAACTTGCGGGCAGATTACTGATGCCAATTGCCTTCCAGCGCACATACGGACCAGGTGTCTCATCATCTTTCTCATTGATGATTCGCCGAAAAAGATCGAGGGGCAGCGCAAGGTACGTGCGTTCCCGATCTGCCACGCCCAGTCCGCGCCAGTCGCCGTGGATGGGCACGATCCACTCCCATCCATACGTCTCACACAAGGTGTTCCCCCACAGCGCCCCCAGCGCAATGTGAGCATCATCGCCCAATGGATTCTCGATTGTGCCCATCGCAATGCCATCTGCCATGTCTTGTATCTTTCCCTGTATTGCATCGGGCGTGTCGTTCGCAATCCCCAATGCCGCCGCGGCGGCTTCGGAGAGATTGCGGATTGCCTGCCGCTCATCCTCAGAGAGAGGTGCATCAGTCGTCTTAGTCGCCATGACCTACCCCTCCTTGCGATTTTTCGTCCGCTGCTTCTACTGGGCCGATCGGTAGCTGGCTACCCAGCATTACGCTTCTTCGTCGTCCGCTATGCTTTGCCCTTTTTTACCGGCCTGTTTTTTACTTCTGACTTTGGCACTAACATCAGCTTGCGCGTCAGTTCCTGAAAGTTCTGGAACGGCCCCGTCGTCGTCTTCGTCAAAGGTGAATTTTCGACGAGGGGTGTTTTGGGTTTCGAATTTTGTGCCATCGGCATCCTCCT
>DASXPZ010000013.1:0-5861 GCA_036493275.1 Pirellulales bacterium | reverse complement strand
TGCGGCCCGTCTCGGACGGCGTGATCACCTGCGAATCGACCGTTCCCCGCCTCGGCCGCCAGATCATCCACGCCGAGAGCATCGTGCGAAACGAAGCCGGCAAAGAGGTCGCCCGCGGCGACTCGATCTACATGGTCGTCTCGCGCGATCGGCTGCGGGCTGAGAAATAACTGCCGGCGAATAAAAAAACGGGCCGCCGCGCAACTGCGCGACGACCCGTTTTTTATAGCATTCGATCAACCGATTGTCTCTCAGCCCATCGCGATCGCAAAAAACTCAATCGCGACCGCGGAGCTTGACCAGCAGTCGCAGGATTTCCAAGTAGAGCCAGACCAGCGTGACCAGCAGGCCGAAACCGGCGTACCACTCCATGTACTTCGGGGCGCCCTGGGCACAGCCATTTTCGATGAAGTCGAAATCGAGCACCAGGTTGAGCGCCGCGATAATCACCACGAAGACGCTGAAGGCGATGCCAAAGGGCCCGGCGCTGTTGATCAGCGGCACGTCGATGTGGAACAGCCGCAGCACGATGCTCGCCAGGTAGAACAAGGCGATCCCGCCGGTGGCGGCAAACACGCCCAGCTTGAAGTTCTCGCTCGCCTTGATCACGCCGGTGGCGTAGGCCGCCAGCAGCGCAAACAGCGTGCCGAAGGTCAGCCCCACGGCTTGGACAACAACGCCCGGATAGGCGTAGTTGAACGCGGCCGAGATCCCGCCGAGAAATACCCCTTCGGCCGCCGCGTAAAGCGGCGAGGTGTAAGGCGAGACATTCGGCTTGAAGCAAGTCACCAGCGCCAAAATAAAACCCGCGATCCCGCCGATCATCACGTACGTGTAGATCGCCGATGGCGCCGCCTGCATCCCTTTCATCCCGACGGCTTCGGCTTGCGCGGGCATGCCCTGCAAAGCCATCGACCAGGTTACGCCGGCGCAGGCCACCAAAATCGAGAGGAGCACGGCCGTCTTCAGCACCACGCCTTGCAAGGTCATGGTGGTCGACGACGTGACGTCGTGGATCCGAAAGACCGCGTCGTTAAGCGCCGGATTGCTGGTTCGCATCATAATTCGATTCCCCTTTTTTATGGAACAGTTGAGACGGATGTAAGGATTGCGCCCGGCGAGGGCGGAATGCTGTCAGGCGAAGCGCCGCGCTAGGCCGCGAATCGTCGATTCATCGCCAGAGGCATTGTACCGAGTTCAGTCGATCTCGTAGTGACGATTCGGCCGCGGTGATCGGAGTCAGGCCGCTAGAGGAAATCTGAACCCTCAACCGCGAACTTCGTCCAATCGCGGCCCCTCTCTATCGGGCAGATAATTATAGGTTTCGCCGCGGCCAAGTGGCGAGAGAAGTGTGCCGAGGGCACAGCAGGCGGCTTGAAAGCCGGCCCAGTTTGACCTATAAAAATGGATCACCTGCCCAGGTGGCGGAATTGGCAGACGCGCTAGCCTCAGGAGCTAGTGGGAGTAATCCCGTGGAGGTTCAAGTCCTCTTCTGGGCACTGTTTACGCCAGCAGCTCTGGCGCAAGGCGCGGCGTAATTAGTTTAGCCAATTCGCAAGTCGCCCTTTGGTCCCCTCCCACGATTGGGAGGGGGCCAAAAGCATGCGACGCTCGCGCTTACGAGCCGAGTTGTGTCGCGACGCTGTTGAACGTCGTATTCGCGTTCGTGCCGATCGTTTGGATCGCCGTCAAGCAGACGATCACGATCAGCGCCAGCATCACCGCGTATTCCACCGCGGTCGGGCCGTCTTCGGACTTAATGAAGCGCAAGACCTTAGTAATGACGGGTTGCATCAGACCATCCTCCACTTCAAAGATGTGCAATTCAGCCGGTTTGGGAAACCGGACAGATGGGATCGGAAAGTCGTCTTCGCCGCAGCCAAGACTTCCTTTCCAGAGCAGACCCGAGCTCGTGTCACTCTTTCAACTCAAACCTATGTCGATTTCGTCCGGAGGCAAGAATCTTTTGCACTCTTGTAACAAGTCTTTCGCGGTTTAGCCCTATTTCGCCGTAGAAAAAAGATTGAGGTTGGCCGAAAAGCAGGGGTGTTCAGGGCGACGGCGCATCGTCGCAAAAGAGCGCCAGCGCGGATTGTAATCATCGCGCACATCTGGCGAGCGTTAGCGTTTCGGCCGGGGAACTCTTCCCCCGGCGCCGCGCCCGCGTCCTCGGCCTGAGCGTTTGTCCGGCACGCTGACTTCGCTGCGCTTTTTGCCGATCGAATCGCGCATCGCGGAAATTCGGTCGCGTAGCTTGGCGGCCCGCTCGAACTCGAGCGATTCAGACGCCGCGATCATCTCCGTTTCGAGTTCCAGGATGTACTCCTCGGTGATGTACAGCGCCTCATCGTTGCGACCCACGGCGCGGTTGGCCTCGGCGTGCGCTTCGGCCTCGGACTCGATCCCCATCTTGATGCTCTTTTTGATCGTCTCCGGCGTGATGCCGTGCTCGCGATTGTATTCCTCTTGCAGGGCGCGGCGGCGCGTCGTTTCTTCGATCGCCCGCTGCATCGAGTCGGTCACCTTGTCGCCGTAGAGCACCACTTTGGCGTTCACGTTTCGCGCGGCGCGGCCGATTGTCTGCATCAGCGACGTCTCGCTCCGCAAAAAGCCTTCCTTGTCCGCGTCCAAAATCGCCACCAGCGAAACCTCGGGCAGATCAAGCCCTTCGCGCAGCAGGTTCACGCCCACCAGCGCGTCGAAGCGGCCGGTGCGCAACTCGCGCAGCAGCTCCACGCGCTCGAAGGCGTCGAGCTCGCTATGCAGCCACTTGCAACTCACGCCTTGCTCGGAGAGATAGTACGAAAGATCTTCGGCCAGGCGCTTGGTGAGCGTGGTCACCAGCACCCGCTCTTTGACCGCCATCCGCTCCTTGATCTGCGCCAGCAGGTGCTGCACTTGCCCGCGAGCCGGGCTGACTTCGATCACTGGGTCCAACAAGCCGGTCGGGCGGATCACCTGTTCGACCACTTCGCCGCCGGTTTGATTCAGTTCGTAAGGACCGGGCGTGGCCGAAACAAAAATCGTCTGCTTCGCCTTCTGCTCCCACTCTTCGAACTTCAGCGGCCGATTGTCAAGCGCGCTGGGCAACCGGAAGCCGTGCGAGACAAGCGTCGACTTGCGGCTGTAATCGCCGGCGAACATCCCGCGCACCTGTGGCACCGTGACGTGCGACTCGTCGACGAACATCAAGAAATCGTCCGGGAAATAATTGAACAGCGTGTCGGGGGTCGAGCCCGGCGGACGGCCGCTCAGCGGGCGGCTGTAGTTCTCGACGCCAGGGCAATAGCCGGCCTCGGTCAGCATTTCGATATCGAACCGCGTGCGGGCGTTGAGCCGCTGCGCTTCGAGCAACTTGCCCTGGTTGCGCAACTCTTCGAGTCGCAATTCCAGCTCCTCGCGAATCGAGGCCACGGCCGATTCGATCCGTTCTTCCGGCAGCACGAAATGCTTGGCCGGGTAGACGAACAGCTCGTCTTCCTGCGAGATCACCTCGCCGCTGGTCGGATTGATGATCGACAGCTTCTCGATCTCGTCTCCCCAGAACTCGACGCGAAAGGCGTACTCTTCGTACGAAGGCCACAGCTCGACGCAATCGCCGCGGACGCGAAACTTGGCCCGCGCGAACTCGATGTCGTTCCGCTCGTACTGCACGTCGATTAACTTGCGCAGCAACTCGTCGCGATCAGTCTGCTCGCCCCGCCGCATGCCGACGACCATGGCGCGGTAATCGTCGGGCGAGCCCAAGCCGTAAATGCAGGAGACGCTGGCCACAATGATCACGTCGCGACGACTGACCAGGGCGCTGGTCGAGGCGAGCCGCAGCCGGTCGATCTCCTGATTGATCGAGGCGTCTTTCTCGATGTAGATGTCACGCTGCGGAATGTACGCCTCGGGCTGGTAATAGTCGTAATAGCTGACGAAGTAGTGGACGGCGTTGTAAGGAAAAAAATCCTTGAACTCGCCATAGAGCTGCGCGGCAAGCGTCTTGTTGTGCGAGAGGACGAGCGTCGGCTTCTTTTGCTCCTGGATGACGTTGGCCATGGTGAACGTCTTGCCGGAGCCGGTAACCCCCATGAGGACCTGCTTCTGGCGGCCAGCGCGCATGCCCGCGTTAAGCTCGGCAATCGCCTGCGGCTGATCGCCAGCAGGCTGAAACGGGCTGGTGAGTCGAAAATCCAAGGGAAGCCTTTTCGAAGTTCGGCGAGAGGAATTCTAGGCGGAGCCGATCCGCCCAATTCGGCTCAATCAAGCCGCGGCGGCTGTGGGCGCAATCCCATTGTATGCAAAGCGGTCAAGCCGCGAATGGGGGCGAAGGGCGTCGTAGGAGGATCACGCAATAGGATCCGCTGCGTTCGACCTACTCGGATAGCGAAGGCTTCTATCGCCTTCCTGCTCGGCGGGAGCCTCGCACTCCCGGCGCGCGGCGGCGCTATCTTGTCCGGCAATGGTTGCGCTCTGTGAGACTAAACAAAACTGCTTGCGCTCAACTCTGCCCGCGTTCAACCGTACAGCCGGTTCGCTTCGTCGTAGTTGATGCGCTTGGCGCGGATCGTGCCGTCCGCGAGCTTTTCTCCTTGCGGGTCGACATACAGCCGTTCGGTCGGCGCTTTGCTGCCCGGCCGGATGTCCATCACGTGCAGGTTGAAGATGAACGACGGCTCGGTGATCGCCTTGAACCAATGGATGTTGTCCTTGTAATCCGAGATGCTCGACGTCTCGCCGGGCGAGAATTTGCGATCGATCGTTGGCCGAATAATAAAGTGCTCCGGTTCGTCCTGCAGCCGGTCGTAATGCCGCCCTTGCAGGTCCCCTTTCAGAATCAAGAACACCGTGGCCATGTTGTTGTGGCCGTGCGGCACCACCGAGCGATCTTTCTTGAGGGCAAAGATCTGCTTGCCGAAGATCAGGTCCTTGGGCACTCCCTCGACCTGCGGGAACTTGAGCCGCATGGAGAGGGCTCCATTGTCGACGAACTTTACGCCGGTCGAAATTTTCTCGAAATCGATCAGCGTCAAGAAGTCGGCCAGCGGAACTTGTTTGAAGAGCTCTTCGACTTTTGCCTGCCAGGCCACCTGTTCGAGCTTTTGCCCTTTCAGGTCCTGGCCGAGTTGCTGCACGTCGCGCAGCCACTTCTCGGCGGCGGCTGGCGCCTCGGCTCCGAATAGCTCGTTCTGAAAGACCGTTTCCAACAGAGAAAACGTCAGGATCGTCCCCAGCGTGTCACGAGCAAATGCGCGTCGCGAAATCCCAGACATGGCGATGATCTCCGAGGGGCGTTGACGAGAGTGTTCGACGATGGTCGCAAGTGCTCATCATGATAGAGCCTGACGACGAGAATGTCGAACTTTTCGAAACAGGCAAAGAAACCAGCAGTCGCGCGCTGCGACGTTAAACTACCTGCTGCCCGCGTTCGACGCTGAACAGGCCTCGGGCGGCGTCAAGTAGACCGACGCTTCCGGAAAGCGCGCCCGCGCCTGATCGTAATGCTCCTGGTCGAACACGATGACCAACTCGGTCAGTTCGTCCCCCAGCCATTGCCGGACGCCAGACAATTTCCAGGGCCCGGTGGGAGGACTGGCCTGCTTTCTCAGGTCGTGAATAATCGTCACGCCCTCCGAGATGGTGGGCGGGATCAGAATCTCTTTCTTGCCGAACATCCGCGTGGAGCGCATGTGCTGCTTTTCCACATAATTGGGAAGCGGACGGCAAACATTGAGGAACAGGAATTCGCTGTGGCCTGATTCCGCCCTTTCCGTCGGCTCTTGCGAGCGCATGGCCTTTCGCTGCTGGACGATGTTAGCGTTCCAGCCAAGCCAAACGCACAAAGCGGTAAGCGCGAGCAGAAATGTGCGCAGGCT
>DASXPZ010000012.1:0-8685 GCA_036493275.1 Pirellulales bacterium | reverse complement strand
TTTACTTACGGCGGTGATTGCGCCGAAGCAGGTCACTCACGCATAGAATCGCCACGGCGTTTTGAGTATGCCATCGCGGAGCGCGGCGAACAAACCAGCGGCGATCAAGTCGGCCGTCGTCCCTGGATTGCGACGGTGCCCGTCACTACGGAGCCAGAAATCAAAGTCCGACACCGCCTCATGATAGGCGGCGTGTCCCGGCAGACCTTGGGCCAGCACGCGCGCCGCCCTGGCCGCGGTCTCTTCGGCCAACGCTTGGCCGCACTTCCGCGCAATCAAACTATCGGGATAGCGGGCCATCGACTGCAGGTGGGCGTGGACGATCACGTCGGCCAGCGGCCAGCCGGCCGCCACTCCTTCGGCCAGCCACGGCACAACGGCGTCGAGCACGTCGGAGAAATTATTGGCGTATTGCCGCGCCACCATGTCGCGATCTTCGGCCAGACGCATGACGTGGAGCAGATCTTGCGGCGGCTCGTCAGCGACGTCGGACTCGGCCACGCGCCCCAATCCGCCAGGATTGGCGAGCCGGATCGCTTCGTAAACGCCGCGGGCGTCGGCCGGCGTCAGGTTTGAGAGCACTTTTTGCACCCCCGCGGCGAGTGGCTCTTCGCGCGAGACCATCGCCAGCGGCGTAAGCAACAGCAGCATGCCCAGGTTGGCGTTGGTGGCGACCGCCGCGCGCGTGGCGGTGACGCCGGCCAGCACGCATTCGCCCAGTCTCTGCCCCGCCGCCGCGGCAGCCATGGCTGGACTAATGGCAATCGCGGCGGTGACAAAGTCGAGGTACGAGAGATCCTCGAAGTCCGCGCCGCGGTGAACGTTGCCCGGCTTGTGGGCCGTGGCTTCGAGGACGCAAGCCATGGCGGCGCACTGAGAAATGGTAAACGTCGGCGCCGGAGGGGATGCGGACATGCGGGTTCTTTCGTGCGATTCTCTTCCGGCCCGCTTTACGCCGCCCGCGATTTTACAGGGCAATCACCTGCCAGAGGAGCCGGGCGACGATCACGTAGGCGTTTCCCCAGGTCTCTTCTCGAAAAAACTGCACCGGCGTGTTGGGCGAACCGATGAAGGGGCGAAACATCCAGCCCATCTGAATTCCGACAAACGCATAGACCACAATCCAGGTTCGCAGCAGGACTCGGTGTCTTCGATTCCGCGCGATCAACGGTTGATAATATCTTCGCAGCAGCCGTTGCCCCGCCAGGCTGGCGATCGTGAACATCGCCGCGTTGAAGAGGATGGCCACCTGGTAACTGACCGCCGAAACGTACCATAGCAGCGTGAATGGGGCCAGCGAGGCGAGCACGGTTGCCACGCCCGCCTGCGCCGCCACCACGGCGCGAATCGCCTCGCCGAGATCTCGCCGCAAGCCGAACAGCGTATTGATCACGGCAAAGCTCGGCAGACTGAGTAAAAAAGTGCCCAGCAACAGCAGCGGAACTTTGCAGGCCGAGTAGAGGACTTGCAAGGGCCGATCTCCCGTGAGACCGCCGAAAGTCCCCATCGCCGCGCCATACGTCAGCCCAAATAGGCAAACGCAGAGGACCAAATCGCGCGTGGCCGTCCAAGGGCGCGACGAGCGGGTTATCCAAGAGGCGCCGCGGAGGACGCCATCTGCGCGGAGTAGAAAGCTGGTCATGGTGTGACGCTGCCTGCAGACGGTGGGCCGACAGTCGGAATTCAGAAGAACAGATTCCAAAATGTCTGCGCCACCGCTTCGAAAAAATTCGACGCGCGCGGACGGAACCAGGCGAAGTCTTGATTCGGATTGCCGATGAAGGGACGCATCAGCCAGCCGACTTGCGCGCCGACAATGCCAAACACAAAGATCCAGCAGCGGAAGATGAATCGGACGTGCGCGTTGATGACCGATTGCTCCAAGCGATCGAGCGCCCCAGTCGGTTGATATTCGCCCGAGTGTGCGGGCTGGACTGGCTCCGCGCTTGGCGTTTCCGCCGCCATGTCCGAGGGCGCCGCCCCTTGCATTGTTGCATCTTGCATCGTCGCGAGCGGATCGGCCGCCAGCGCCGCGGAAGCGGCCTGTCCGATCGCCGAGACCGGTTCTGTCGATGGCGTCGGTTGTGGGCGTGGAGGCGGAGGAGGAGACGAGCGAAGCCCACGCGGTTGCTCCGCAACGGTAAGGCGATGCAGCGTTTGCAGCAAAAAACTGAGGCCGAGCATGCCCGCGACGGCGAACACCAGCACGTTCAACAACACAATGAACGGATAGCTGGTCGTGGTGACGGAGAAGAAAGCGACGATCGGCCCGAGCGACGACAGGACGGCTAGATTGACGCCGAGCGACGCGATCAAGAGCCGCATCACGGCCAGCGGAAAGAGTCGCGAACCGACCAGCGCGTTAAAAACATACAGCGACGGGAACGTGATCACGAGCGTAATCAAAAACAGGGCCGGCGTCTTGATGGCGCTGGCCGCCATTTGCATGTACTCCGGACGGTCGGGCCGCAACAGCGCGAACGTCCCCATGCAGACGCCGTAAATCATCCCCAGGATGACGATTACGCAGCTAATGCCAAGAACCGGAATTTCGACCGAGCCGCGTTCCAAGGCCGCCAGCTGCGTCGCGTCGCCGCGCAAGATGCGATCGAGCTCTTTGAACCATTTCCACATCGCGCAGATCCCCCGGTTAGCTCGTCACGGATACCGATCCTGGATGATGGAAACTGACTGGCGATCGTCGACGAGATTTCTCATTTCGAGCCTAAACGCAACGATTTTTCGCGAGTGAACGTATTGCCGCGGTGTGCCCTTGCTGGCGCTTCGGGTTAGTGGGGCGCCCTTCGGATCAGTGGGGCGTTGCCGCCGAGACCTTGCCGAAGCGGCGCTCGCGCTGGTTGAAGGCCTCCACTGCGGCGGCCAGGTCGGACGCGTCGAACTCGGGCCACATGCGATTGGTGAAATAGAGCTCGGCTTGCGCGCTTTCCCACAACAAGAAGTCGCTCAGCCGCTGCTCGCCGCCGGTGCGGATTACCAAGTCTACGTCCGGGGCCGACTCCGTATTTTCTGGATCGCACGATAATAGACGCGCGAACTGCGCCGCGTCGAGATCGTTGATATGCGAGATCGATTCGGAAAGGACCAGCCGGCGGGCCGCGGCCAGGATTGCCTCGCGCGAGGAATAATCGATCGCCAACCGGAGGTGAAGCGTTTGCCCCTCGCGCGTGACGCGCTCGGCCTCTTCGGCGATCTTTCGCAACAGCGCCGGCAGCCGGTCGCGCCGGCCGACGAGCGACAGCCGCACACCACGGTCGAGGCAAGTCGGCGTTTCCGTAATCAGGTATTCATGCAACAGTCGCATCAGCGCGTCGACCTCTTCGAGCGGGCGCTGCCAGTTGGCCGCGGCGAACGCGAACATGGTCAAGGTGCGGATGCCGAGGTCGGGCGCCGCTTCGATCGTGCGGCGAACCGCCGTGGCGCCGGCCTGATGGCCATGCGAGCGCGGCTCGCCGCGGCGCTGCGCCCAACGCCCGTTGCCATCCATGATGATGGCGACGTGCCTGGGCCCGGCGACAGATTGCGCCGCGACTTCAAGTTGTGGGCAAGTACTTTGCATCACAAAGCATCCTCGCAAAAAAAGAGATGGTGATTCGTGAACCAGCTATGCGGGAATCCATCCGGCGGGCAGCTTGGCGGTAGCCAATGTCGCGGTAGCCGGCGCGAGCGCGTCTCGCACGACTCGCTCCAACTCGGACAGGTACCTCAAGAATCGCTCGCGCCCACGCGGCGTAAGCCGGCAGAGCGTTTGGGGTCGTTTGCTTTGAAAGCCTTTCCACATTTCGACCAGGCCCGCTTCGCGCAGCACGTCGAGATGGCGACTGAGATTGCCGTCGGTCAGATCGCACAATTGCTTCAGCTCGACGAACAACAATCCATCGGGGCGCGTGACGAGCGACGTCATGATGCCCAAGCGGGCTTTCTCGTGCAGGACGCGATCGAGGCCCTGATAAGCGAAGCGACCTTGCGCGCTTGTGACTGCGTGTTCTCGATCCGTCGCGACTTCGCTGGCTGATTTTTTCGTCGGTTCATTCATCACAGGTTCGCTCCACATTACGCAATAGCACCAGGGCCCCGAGCAATTGACCCGCGCCGAACGTGCCGCCGACCGCCCAACTGAAATAGCGGAACCCGTCAAGCGGCGCCGCCATCCAAAGACAACCGGCGGCCAGATACCAGAAGGCGATCCAACCGGTGGCTCGCGGCAAGTACGGACGCGCCGCAAACAGCCCCAGCCCAAAGGCCATCGCCCAAAGACCGGGGAGAAGCGGCACAAACTGTTCGCCGGCGCGCGGCAGCAAAACCGCGAGCGCCAGACCGACACAGAGCGTTGGCACAAATTGCCCCAGCGTGCGGCGGGTGCGGCGGCGACTGAAAGCATCTTCGCGCCGAGCGTAGTTCACCGCGCTTTCGACTCCGGCAATCGCGGCGCAGCAGGCCCCAACGCCCATCCAGTAGCGGACCAGGGCGAAGGGATCGCTGGCGACTGACGTGTACTGCACGACGACAGCGGCGACGATGCCGACGGCGCCTGAGAGAGCGACCGGCAGGGCGCGAAAGCCACGATAGACCTCGGCCCGATCGAGATGGGCGTGGATCTCGGAGATCTGCGCGAGCGCTTTATTGAATTCCATCGCAGTCCAGCCCTGAGGGTGCCTTCGCTGCTCACTTTACAATGCAAAGTGAGTTGGCGTCAACAACAATCTGGGCAAGATTTCTGGATTCTCGTGATTGCGGGGTGGATTGACGGTTCGCCTCGGGATAAACGGCTCGGTTGTTGGGATGGTTTAGCCCTCACATCCGGTGGCGTCAGGCAGGAGCGGCTTTGCCTCTAGGCAAGTCGAGCGCTCAAACTGCATTCATGCCGAACACGACGCTCGCTAGCAGCCCGGGGAAGTATTCACCGGACTGCGCGGATCGCACGATGCGATCCCAAAATAGCGAGGTAAGTCGTTATTTTGCGAGCCGCGAGCAGCTTGGCTGCGAGCTTGGCGAGGGGTAAGAATGCAACGATGGCATTCTTCCCCGGGCTGCTAGGGGCGCCGCATTGGCTCGCGCCTCTAGGCGCCCGACGTGAAACCAGCTTTGGACGGCGTCGCCAGCGACCGCGCACAAAAAAACCCTTGGCGCTGCTTACGCAGAACTGCCAAGGGCTTTTCGTTCGATCTCGTTTTTCGCAGTCGGGCGGACTAGCAGGTTCCGCAGCAGCAGGGGACGCCGCCGAAGCAGACACAGCACATGCAGCCGGCCTTCATGCAGGCGCTCATGCAATCGCAGCAAGCCTGGAGCATGTCGCAGCAAGCCTTATCGCCGCTCGTGCAGGTGATGCAGCAGCCGTCCTTGGTCATTTCGCACTTGCAAGCGCACATCGCCATGTTGCATTGGCACATGACCATGCCGTTCATCATGCAGCAGCAGCTACACATGCCGGTCGAGAGCATCTTGCAGAGGTTCTGCAGCATGCCGGTCGACATTTCGTCTTCGCACATGCAGTGCATCTTCATGCCGCCGGTGCACTTTTCTATCTTCATCTTGCAGCGCGGCAGCATCGTCATGCCGCCCATCGGCGCTGGCATCGAAGGCATACCGGGCATGCTCGGCGCCTGGCCTGGCATGCTTCCCATCATCGATCGTTCCATCATTACCGCAGAATTCATAGAACACTCCTTTTGAATCTGGTCGGCGCCTTTTGCGAGGCAAGCAGCCTGGCCTAAACGCGCGCGACCCTTTTGAAGTCCGTTCCTCCGGCGACGCCGGTCGGTAACGCGGTGCAGTTCGATAAACCTCCCGAGAGAGTCGGGTCAGATCCAGTGCTTTCCGCAACTATAGGGAGGTGCGCGCTGATTGCAAGTCCTTATCGCGAAATACCTTACATCGCTACAAATCTGATCAACATTCTAAGGTCGCTTTAGAATCCCAATAATCGAAAAGCTGCGGCAAGTAGGAAATCCAGGGTAGACAAAAGAGTCGAAAATGGCGGCGCGTCGCGCGGGGGCGCCCGTTTTTAAAGACAGCATTTTTCTTTTCGTGAAAAAAGGGCGTTCCCGAGCAGATTACGAGCGAACCGAGCTCCGCAGTCAGCTTCCTTATCGCAGGGCGGCTCGCGCGCGAATCGCTTCCCAGTTCATCTCGGCAGTGATCTCGCCGTCGACAAAAACTTCTTTCAGCAGATCGGGCTCGGGCGAAGTTCCGTCATCGCGCGCAGTGACATAGTCCCCTCCGCGCTCGATTAATTTCATCCGCCCGGCCTTGGAACGCTTCCCCGCGTCGGTCACCGGCTGCTTGAAGACGTCGCGCTCGCCGCCGTTGACCGTGGCCGACGCGCATTTGAAGGCGAAGCGGCACGTATCGCGATTCAGCCTTTGCAACAGGCCGCCGCCGGAGCCAAAGGCGATGTTGTCCGCTGACCATTTGTTGGCTTCGACGGCTTGGAGAATTTTGACCAGCATCGCGCGATCGATACCGTCTCCCTGGATCACGCGGACGCGCGGATTGAGGACGCGGTATCCTAGCGAGTTGATCGACGAGCCGAAGGCGTCGCCCAACAGTTCGAGCACGCGCACGACCACAGTAGGCGGATCGCCCGAATCTGGGCGGACGATCAACACGCCGTCGCGCGCCAGGACTTCGGCCCGCAGTTGCTGGCCCCAGATTTTCGCGCAGGCGTTGAACACGTCGTACGAATCGCTGACTACGGCAACCAGGCCGGTAGGAAACTGCGTGAGCATGTTGCGATAAGCGTCGACTTCGTGTTCGCGCCCCCACGAGGTAATCGTGCTGTGCTCAGCGGCGGGGAGCGAAAAACCGGGCATTTCGGCTCCGTAGCTCTCGCGCGCCAGGACGACACCGGCCAGATTGTCTGTCCCAAGGAAATTAACCAGGTGGGCCGCGCCTCCCAGGCCGGCGGTCTCGACTGACGAGACGCCGCGGAAGCCGAAGTCGTGCAGTTTGAAATCGACGAGCGACGGATCTCCCGTGCGAGACAGCGAATCGGCAATGACTCGTTTCATGGCGCGCGATTGCGTCGCCACTGTCGACGGATACCAGACCTGGACCAGCAGGCTTTCCAGGTAGTTGGTTAGCCAGTAGCAGGCGGGGTCGGTGTTCTCGATCGTCATCAGCACATTGTGCACCGGGAGCACGGTCCCTTCGGGCACGGCTTTAATGCGGACCGGCAGGCGCCCATTGTGGCGCTGGCAGATATGTTCCCAACCGGCGCGATGAAAGAAGGCGGCATTGCCGAAGTGGAGAGCAAGCAGTCGTTCGGCCGCGTCGATTTTTTCGCGCGTGACGACCGAGCCTTGCAAGTACTCCTTGAGTAGATACTGCAAGCCGAAAAAAACGGTCTCCGGAAACTCGCCGCCGCGCGATTCGAAATAGGAGTAGATCCGCTCCGTCCCCGGCGGATACTCCTTGTGGTGCGAAACCTTGTAGCTGTCGGTGAGCAGGATGATGTTGCGCAGGGAATTCATCCGCTTCCTCGGCGACCTGATGTGATCAGCAGCGCTCGATCGCTGGCATTTTCCGCAGAAGCGCCTTTCGCGGCGGCGCACCATATTCGCATGACATCATAACGCTTACCGAGGTTCGCCGCCCGCCGCGGACACAGTGGGCTCCCCGCAGCGAAATCGAGATGGGACTTAGAGAGGCCGCGAGCGAGATTATGAACGAGGGGGATCGCAGCATTCGATTATAGCAAACGATTCTGGTCGCGAGCCCCATGAGCCACCCTTGAGGATTTGTACTCCATTTTCGACGGAGCGATAGTAGACGATGTAATTGCGAATCGCACGGCGACGAATCTTGCCGAACCGTCGCGTCGTGATCGCCTGTCCGATATCCGGTTGGACAGCCAGCAGGTCGAAAAGTTGCTCTATTTCGGCCAGCCACCGGAGAGCGGCCGGCAGGTTGTCGTGGGAGATGTAATGAAGAATGCGATCTATGTCTAGCAGTGCGGCTGGAGTCTTGGTCGCGTGAGCCATCAGGCGCCGCGCGGAGATTTACTAGCAGCAACATCGTGCGCAATTTTCCGCAGTCTGGCCCAATCGTCTTGTGTCATTGGAGTTGCCTCCCCAGCGTTGGCAGACTCAATCGCTCGTTCCACCGCCTCCATATGCTCATCCGGCACGAACGGAATCTCGTCGTTCTTCTCGCGAAGCGCTTCGACGGCGGCTTCCAGAGCCGCTTCCTTGGATGGATACAACCCGCCAGCAACGATCTGGTCCAAGTACTGCTCAGCGTGAGGCGAAAGTGAATGGCTCATAGCCATATTCTAATCCGAAAGGGAATTGCCGGGCAACATTTCAGTTTAGGAACGAGCGAACTGCGAATTCGCGATTCAAATAATGATGGGCACATTGCCCTGCGAGATCAAAAAAACTCGCCGATCCAGCCTTGCAAGGCGGATCGGCGAGCTTGATCTGTGATCACTTCAATCAGCGCTGGGCGGACTTCGCCATGTCGGCCAATTGCGCATTGGGCGCGGCCGACTTGAACGCCAGCGAAGCCGTCTGTCCGGCAGTCAGTTCAATGGATTTCTCCTCGCTTATGGGCTTGCCGTCACGAACGTATTCGGCGCGCACTCGATAAGCGTAGACGGAGCCAAGCTGAAGATTCTTCGAGGTATATTGCCGGCGCTCGCCTGTGCTCGTGGTCGGTTGACCGTTT
>DASXPZ010000011.1:0-5831 GCA_036493275.1 Pirellulales bacterium | reverse complement strand
GCTATGGGAGCGCTGGCCGACATCGGCGAGGCGGCTGTGCCGGCGCTGATCGAAGCCACCAAAGATCCCAAAGCCCGCCACTGGGCGACGGTGGTTCTCTCCGAGATCGGTCCCAAGGCCTCCGCCGCGGTCGACGCGCTGACCAAAATCGCCGCAGACCCTGAGCCCGAAGTCCGGTTGCAGGCCCTGATCGCGCTCGGGCAGATCGGCGACCCGGCTAAGCCTGCCATTCCGGTCATTCAAAAGGCGCTGGCCGCCGACGAATTGGGCATTCGTTACGGCGCGGCCTTTGCGCTCGGCAAATTGCGGGCGGAAGAGGCTTCGGCCGACTTGCAAAAGCTGGTCGACACCAAAGATCCGATGATGCATCTGATTGCCGCCTGGGCGCTGGCGCGGATTCATCCCAACGACGTCTCGGCCATTCGCCGCGCGGTCGATGCGATCGTCAAAGGATTGGAAAGCGACAACGCGCAGCTCAGTCGCACCGCCGCTCGCGCTTTGGCCGAAGCCAACTTTTCTCCCGACGCGATGACGCCCGCCATTCGAGCGGCGCTCGAGGAACTCGATCCGACGGTGATCGAGCATGTGCTGCTGACGCTGGCGGAATTGGGAGATCGGGCGGTTCCGGTTCTGATCAGCGCCGTAAAAGAACCAAAGATGCGCGACGCGGCGATTCGTGGGCTGGCGCGAATTGGGCCGCCGGCCAAAGACGCCGTCCAGGTGTTGACGACGATGCTCACCGATAAGAACCCGCAAGTCATTGCCGACGCGGCCACGGCGCTCGCGAGCATTGGCCCCGGCTCAGTTTCGGCGACTTCGGCACTGACTGCGCTATTGGCCAATCCCGACGCCGACGTTCGCGGCGCAGCGACGAATGCCTTAGGCACGATTGGCCCGCCGGCCAAGGGCGCCGTCCCCGCCCTGCTCAAGCAGATCACCGGACAAGATCCGATGTTGTGCGTGGCGAGCGTCTGGTCGATCCATCGCATCGATCCGGAAAACAAGGCCCTGGCGCCGGCGGCGACGCCGGTGTTGATCCGCATCCTGACCTCGGAGAATCCGGAGTCTCGTTACCAGGCCGCGGCGGCGCTCGGCGACCTGGGGCCGGCGGCGAAGTCGGCTGTCTCGGCCCTGACCAAGCTGGCCGATGACCCGGACGAAAACGTCCGCAGAATGGTTGGCGCCGCGTTGGCGAAGATTCAGCCACCGCGACCGAAATAACGCGACCGACACAAAGAGTCGCGGCTCAAAGCTCTTCGATCGTGATGTCTTTGTACCAGGCTTCGCTCGGTGGTCCGCCGTGGATTTGCAAGCCGATCACGCCGCGCTCGGCGATGTCCTTCTCCATCTCGGTGTAATCGACCGTTTGCAATCCGTTGATCCAGAGTTGGATCCGTTTGCCCTGGGCTCGCACGCGGTAATCGTTCCAGTCGTCGCGACGCAGGACTTTGTCGACTTCCTTGGCGTCGGGCTTGGTGAGCGCCTTATTGCGGCGCGACTCGTCGTACAGGTTTCCCCACCATCCCTCGCCTAAGTCGGCCTGGTAGCCAGAAACCTCGTTGTGGTTGGGAATTCGCTTGCTGCGAAACTGGATACCGGCGTTGACCCCCTTGCCAACGAGCTTGAACCGGGCCTTCAGTTCGAAGTCGCCATATTCGCGCGTGGTGCAGAGGAACTCGTTCTGGGGGATCTTTTCTTTGAGCGTGCCGGCGACGATCGCGCCCTGTTCGACGCGGAACAAGTCCTTGTTCCCTTCCCATCCGTCCAAGGTCTTGCCGTCGAAGAGCGGTTTCGGCTCAGCCGCTCGGGCAAAGCAGGCGCCGAACACGATAGCAGCCAGAAGCAGTGCGCAGGTGAATAAACGCTTCATGGTGGCATCCTCCGCGGTCGGTAAGGGCGTCGGGTGTGGCCTGCGCCGCGCAATGACGCACGAGCCGCGCGGCTTGCTAGAGAGCATAGCCTGGGCCGAGGGCGGAAACCACTCGTTCCGCCGCTCGGTAGGGAATTCTGGCCCTGCCGATTGTCGTCAGCGCTACGGAATTCAGAACTACGAGTCAGGACTGCGCAGTTCTACCGCCCAGGGAGCAGAGAGTAGTAGTACCATTTCAGAATTCCTACTGCGCGGGCGGCTTCCGACTGTTGGCACGACGAATCAGATCAGCGCCTATGCCAGCGACCAAGCCGGCTATTGCTCCGCCGACGATGTATTGAGTCGGAATCCAGATTGCCGACTCGTGATTGCCAGAAACCTGAATAGCTGGCATCAGGAAGGCGCCAAGGGCCGCCCCTGCAATCGTCCCAATAACTAAATATGGCTTTCGCTCCATTTCCTTAATCCTAACGCGCGAGAAAAACTCCGCCGAGAGGGGTCGAGCCGGCTTGTCGGCACGATATTTGCGCGCTTCCAAGCAGCGAGAGTGCTTTCACTGTGGCGGCGCCTTATATTCGCTAGGAGCCTGCGCGTCGCTGGCCGCGCTCCAGACCTTTTGCCCAGATTATTCCATTCGAAGGAAACCAGACATGAAGAAGCTCATCGCCCTCCTCTCCCTCTCCTTGTTCGCCTTCTCCTTTGCAATCGCCTGGCAGGCGAGGATTGCGAAATCGGACGACGCCAAGGAACAAAAAAATCTCTCACATAACATCTATTTTTCGCTCGCGGATCCCACTCCGGAAAATAAGCAGCGATTGATCGAAGCGTGCAATAAGTACCTCGCGCCACATCCGGGCGTCCTTTACTTCGCCACAGGAACTATTTGCGAAGAGAAGGGGATGTTCGCCGATCGTGATTACGACGTGGCGCTGGTGATGACCTTCAAGGATCGCAAAGCGCTCGGCGTGTACGCCCGCACTCCGGAACATCAGCGGTTCGTGGCTGAAACGACCCCGTTATTCAAGAAGGTCCGGATCTTCGACGCCGACGTGACGCGCGTCGCCGTGCCAGACGACAAACCGGCCAAATGATTTTTTGTTCGGCCATTCGAAATGCGTTGGCGGCGCTACTTCTTCTCGACCTTTGGCGGAACCGCCGAGACGTTCGTCGCCGGAACATTCACTTGGCGCACCAGGTAGACGCGATCGCGCGAGTCGGGCTGTTGTTCGATTTGCAACGTGGAGGGCAATTCGCCTCGCAGCAAGCGCACGGCGTCCGGCGTCGTGACCAGCAGCGTCTGGGGACGAGCCATCAGGTAGGCGAGCAGCGATGGCCTTTCGCTTGACTCGAACTTCCGCGTCTCGATCCCCCGGTTGTAAAACGCGGTGCTGTCGTGATCGAGTTGGAACGAGACGGCAGGCGTGGCGGGATCTTGATATTCTGCGCGGAATTGCGAGACGCGTTCGGCGGTCGATCGTTCGACCGCAATTTGCGGATAGATGTGGATCAGGCCCACGGCCATCAAGAGCAACGGAATCGCGGCGGCGGCGATCCATTGCGCCGGCCGGCCCGCAAACGATTTGCGCGAGACGAAGTAGAACAGTCCCGCGGCGGCGCAACTGATCGCCGCGCCGTCCAGCCAGCGACTCGGCGCCCAACCGTCGATGGCCGCGTCGACGACGCCCACTACCATGCCGGCGATCAGCACGATCCGCGTTCCATGAAAAGGCAACGCCTTCCGCATCAGGTCCATTTGGGCATCGGCCACGCGCGAGAGGAGTCCGCGGTCCAGCATGGCGCCGAGGGCCAAACAGAGCATCGGTAGCGCAGGCAAAACGTAGGGGGGTAGCTTCCCGCGGGACATCGAGAAGAAAATCACCACCCAAGCCGCGGCAAACAACAGATAGCCTTGTTCCCAAGTCCGAGCGGCGCGCAGGCTGGGAGTTTTCGACCGCAGGTAAAGGATCATCGCCGGAAACAGCATGCAGGTCGGAAACAACCCCACCGCCAACACCAAGCCATAAAACCACCATGGAGCCGCGTGCGCAAACGTGGTCGTGTAACGCATCACATGATGCGTCCAGAAAAAATGCTTGAGGAACGAAGAGTCCTGGATCGTGGCCGCCACAAACCATGGCGCCGTGACGAGCGTAAACGCTCCGCCGAACCAGGCCCAATCTCGCCAGCGGATCGCAGCGCCGCTTTGCGAGAGCCAGCGCACGGCAAACAGCGGAGGGAGCGACAGCACCAGCGCGACAGGGCCCTTAGTCATCACCCCCAACCCACAGGCGACGGCCGCGGCCAGCCACCAGCCTCGAGCGAGGGAAGCGCCGCGCGTGGCGATATACAGGCTGAGCAGCGCAAAGGTGGTGAAGAGCGTCAACAAACCGTCCATGATCAAAAATCGCGTCGAAAGCAGAAAGCCAAACGACGTTAAAAGTGAGAGCGCCCCCAAGAGCGCCGCGCGTTGGCCAACCAGCCTGCGTCCCAACGCATAGATCGCCGCCAGCGTTCCCACTCCGGCCAGCGCCGCGACGTAACGCGCCGAATGATCGTCGACGCCAAACAGACGATAGCTGATGGCCGTCAGCCAGTACAACAGGGGCGGCTTGTCCAGGTAAGGTGCTCCCCAGTGCATTGGGATGATCCATTTACCCGTGTCGAGCATCTCAGCCGCGATCACCGCATACCGCGACTCATCTGGCTCCATCAGCGGATACGTCAACTTGGTGAATAGCATTACCGCCGCGACAGCCGCCAGCAGCCCGACGTGCCAGAAGCGCACAAGGTAGTCTGGTTGACATGTTTCGACGTCGCTGGCGTGTCCGGCCGGGAACAGTACAGTGTTCCACCAGCAGCGGAGCAAGTTGCTGAAGGTCGGCAAGATTTGCCGCCACGAGGCCTTGCTGCGGTCATGCGCGCGGGGACGGTGAGACATCCCGACTTCAATGATTTGGGCTCTGTTCAGTCGGGCCTTGACGACTAGTTCTGCGTGAAGGAATTCGTCGTTCGACGTCAGTTCCAGTTTCGAGAGCAGGTCAGCGCGAATCAATTTGAAGCCGCAGTCGCAGTCGCGGAGTTTCGTCCCCAGCAAAACCCGCGCGATCAGATTATAAACGGCGGATAGCCAGCGGCGGTACCAGGCGTCCTGCCGATCGATCCGGTAGCCGCACACCAACTCGTAGCGGGCAGCCAGCAATTCCAAGCGATCGATCTCGGACAAGTCATACTGGCCATCCGCGTCGACCAGGACGACCTGTCGCTTGGTCGCCGCCGCAATTCCGGTCCGTAGCGCAGCGCCCAGGCCCAACGGCGCTAAGTGCGCGATCACGCGAATCCGCGGCAACTCTTGGGCAAGCTGCTCGGCGATGGCGCCGGTAGCGTCGACGCTGCCGTCGTTGATCAGCAGAATTTCATAGTTCGGCGTCAGAGCGGCCAGCGCAGCGTCGGCGCTGCGCAAGGCCTCGGCGATCGCTCCCGCTTCGTCGCGGGCCGGTAAGATCAGCGAAATACTGGCCGGCGCGGGAGATCGCCATTCAGCGTCGGAAATCGAATGAGGACCTCGGCTTGCCCTCGAAAACGCCTCCATGCTCTCCTCGCCAGGTGTTGCGTCGCGGCGGCCTGCGTGGGACCGCGGTGTCGGATTTTTCACGCTCGCTGCTAGCGATGCTAGCCAGCAGAGCGCGAATGCGAATTAGGGTTGCGAGGCGTGAGGCGAGACGGCCCTTCCTCCACTGCTGCGCGCGGCGTGTATAGGTGAAATCGGCAAGACGTGTCAAGACCGGGGCTTGCGGACCGGTAACCTCCCTCGATGTTCTGCGGCCGCTGGACTTGACCCTAAAGCCGGTTCTCAAGAAACTCCCTCGATGCGATTGCTGCCACGCTATGTCATGCTTGAACTGATCAAGGTATTCGCCGTCACCGTGACGACGCTGACGATGATGATGATGCTGGTGGTGGT
>DASXPZ010000010.1:0-1901 GCA_036493275.1 Pirellulales bacterium | reverse complement strand
CTGTCCGATTCCCTGCCAGAATCTCTGACTAGGGTAAATGCTAGAGGCAGTTCTAGCGGACAACCGCTCGTTTTTTGTATCCGTCCAGCAAGGCTCCGCTGGTTCAATTTCCAGGCTAGCGTTACTATATAGACGCATGCGCACCCGGTGAAATCACGCGGCGTAAAAGTCGCCGCTCCTTCGGAGTTTGCTCCTTATGTCCGATGATCGTGGTACGCTACGCGTGGTCGCCTGGAACGACCTTTTTCCCTGGCTGGCTCTGTTGCGCGCGTTCCGCCTGGCAATCCAAGCGAGAATTCTGGCTCTCGGCGCGTTGGCTGTTGTTTTGACGGTTGTCGGCTGGTGGGGGATTGGCCAGATGTTCTCCGCCAGTGGCAATGAGCAACTCGTCCAGTGGATTGGCGCCTATGGCCATTGGCCGCGCGGCGATGATTCCGAGCCGGGCGCTTCCGTCGAAGAAATGAAACGGGCCCCGCTGGGAATGGCGGGTCCGGCCGATACGATTTTTGAACCTCCTCGATTTGCCGCTCGTGCCGACGTGCCCGTGTTGTCGGCATGGTTCAACGTAACCGGTCCGTTCCGGCAACTATTCGAGCCGGGACTTACGTTCGTGGGTCTGGCGTTCTTACTGGCCTGCGCGCTGTGGGTCGACCTTGTGTGGGCCTTTTTCGGAGGAGTCATCACGCGGCTGATCGCACTCCAGGTGACACGTCACGAGCGCGGCAGCTTGCGCGCTGCGGTGCGCTATGTGTTGAGGCGGTATCAGGCGTACTTTACGGCGCCACTGTTTCCACTGTTCGGCATGTTGCTGTTCGTTGCGCCGCTGGCCATCGTAGGGCTGGTCGGACGCAGCGGAGGAGTTGGGTTGGCCGCGCTTGCCTTGCTGTGGCCGGCGTTCCTCGTGGCGGGCCTTGTGGTCACGATTTTCCTGGTGGGCCTGATCTTTGGGTGGCCGCTGATGTGGCCCACAATCAGCGCTGAAGGAACCGACAGCTTTGATGCACTATCGAGATCTTATTCCTATGTCTATCAACGACCGTTGCACTATCTTTGGTTTATCACGCTGGCATGTTTGCTGGGCGCACTCGGCTGGCTATTTGTGCAATACTTTGCCGCAACGGTCATCTATATGACTGCCTGGAGCGTGAGTTGGGGATCGGGTGCTGAGGTGTTCGATGTTGCGACGACCGCGGGGCAGATCCGCGGCTTCTGGTTGGGTCTGGTGCAGGCGGTCGTGGCAGGCTTCGCCTATACGTTCTTTTTCAGCGCCGCCACGATCACGTACTTTCTGTTGCGGTACGAGGTCGATGGCACGGAAACCGACGAAGTCTTCGTTGACGCGGGTTCCGAGAAGTTCGGCCTGCCGGCAGTGGCCCCCGACGCAGCCGGCGTCCCCACCGTGGTGGATGACGAATCGTCAGAAAATGAACTCAGCACCGAAGGTGCAAGCGATTCGGTGTCATAACGGTCGCGAAGGGGACGACCGAAGAGCCATAGCTTTCCTGATTCTGTGGCGAATTGTGGGCGACCGCCTCGGTCATGAAGTATGGCGAGGCCAATTATGTATCTATGCAACGCTCGGGCGTTGCGGGGCCCTACGACTCGTCCTCGGCAGCTTTGGTCTCGGCAACATCGCCGTCTTTCTTGTCAGTGTCCTTGTCCTTTTCAGCATCTTTTTTGTCGGCGTTCTTGGTATCCTTGCCCTCCTCCTTCTTGTCCTCCTTCGGCACGGGCAGGACAGCCGAACTAGCGTCGATCGATTCGTTTTGTGCGAGCAACAAACGCTCGGCACGAATCACTACTTCGGGGTCGCCGTTTTTCAGGGCTTCCTTCAAGAGCGGCATGGCTAAACGGCCAGAGTCCTTCAATCCCTTCTCGGCCTTTTCACGCTCTTCGTAATT
>DASXPZ010000009.1:0-5989 GCA_036493275.1 Pirellulales bacterium | reverse complement strand
GCGCGGATGCGCTTCCAAGGAATTGCGATCGGGCCGTGCCCCGAGCGATTCTAACTGCGCGCCTTGCAAGGCGCCACATTCAGAACCCTAGCACGATCGGTGTCACGCCTGCGAGATCGAAATACGGATCCAAGCGATTTGCCAGCTCATGCCATTGCTGATGAGGCACGGCGGGATAGAGATGGTGTTCAATGTGGTAAAGATGGCGCCGGAAGAGCACTTCAGCGACAACGCCTCGAAACCGACGTGTCTGGCGCAGCGCATTTTTTCCATGTGGATTATGCGGCAGATAACTCGTGATGAGCGGAAATGTCCAACTCCCCAACACGACCAGAGCCAAATAAGCAGCCGGCGCATGCGTAACCGGCCATGACGCTACAGCGCCAAGCAAGATTACCAGACAGGCCAGCCCCTCGGCGATGATCCAGGCACGATAGCGCCGGGCGTGTCGCACGGCCCAACACCAGATTTTCAGTTGATGCAGTGGCCCTGCCAGCATGGCCCCCAGCAACGTTCCGTGCGCCGCGGCCCCTTCGACGTCGTCGAAGTGAGGAAACCGTGAGTGATGCTGCAAATGGGCGGCCTGGTACGCGTGACCGCTTCGTAATCCGGCAAATTCGATGATCGATAGCAAGACATGATTCCACCGGCTCGATAACCCCAGCGTCCCGTGCACTAGATCATGCGACGTCGAGCCGTAGCTATAAAACGTGTATGCCGCGGCGGCGAGTAGGGCTGCGACGCGCCAACCGAGCACCAAGCTAACTCCCAGTGCCATGGCGCTCGCCAGCGGCAAGCTCAGCGCGAAGCATCTTTGCGCGGGCGTAACGATTAACAAGTCTCGGCCGAACCTGGAAAGCGGTGGCATTTCCACCGGCCAATGAGCGGCGCTCTCGTTTCGACGCAGCTTCATCTTCGCCCCTTGCTCTATGGATACACGGCTTGGAAAGTCCGCCGTCATTAGAACCGCGGAAGCCGAAGCTCATTAACATCTAAAACGGCACGGCTATCGATGCCGGCAAGGGACCTATGAAAAGGGGGCGCCGAATATCGGAGATCGCCGTAATACGCCAAGAAGACCGAGTCCGCCAGCAGATGCGCGACGCTGCCGTCTGCTTTGTTTACAATGCTAATCCTCATTCCCCCGCCCCATGATGCGGGCCCGGCGGGCAGCGCTGGGCGTCGGCTTCGGCTTCTTTAAGACGCATCTCTTCGCGGGCCGCGTGCTCTTGACGCTCTGGACTATTCGGGCCAATCCAGCCCTTGTGACGAAAGAAGAACAGCATGCCGATGGTCGAGAGCGCCATCCAGGCCCAAACGAAAGGGTAGCCGAACCGCCAATGCAGCTCCGGCATGTTCCAGGGGCTTTTGGTGTCGAAGTTCATGCCGTACAGGCCGACGATCACGCTCAGCGGCATGAAGATCGTGGCGATGATCGTCAGCACTTTCATCACTTCGTTCAAGCGATTGCTGAGGCTCGACAGATAGAGATCGGTCAGGTCGGCGTCGAGCTCGCGGTACGTTTCGACGATGTCGATGATTTGCACCGTGTGGTCGTAGCAATCGCGCAGATAAACCCTGGTCTCGGCGTCGATCAGGTCGTGTTGATTGCGCGAGAGGCTATTGATTACTTCGCGCAGCGGCCAGATCGCTCGCCGTAGCGTGCGCAGGCTGCGCTTCACGCGGTGGGCGCGGGCCAACATGCTACGGTTCGGACGATCGACCACTTCGTCTTCGAGCGCGTCGAGCCGCTCGCCGTATTCTTCGACGATCGGAAAATAGGCGTCGACCAGCGCGTCGAGCAGCGCATAGGCCAGGTAGCCGGTGCTAGCCGCGCGGATCCGGCCTTGCTTCAATCGCAGGTGCTGCCGAACCGAATCAAAGGCGTCCCCCGGATCTTCTAAAAACGTGACGACGAAATTGTGCCCCAGGAACATGCTGACCTGCTCGGTCTCCAGCCCGCTGTTCATCTCGGCCATTTGCGCGACGATGAACAAATAGTCGTCGTACTGTTCCGCCTTGGGACGCTGGTGGGTGTTGACGACGTCTTCGAGCGCCAGCGGATGCAAATGGAACAGCTCGCCGATCGTGCGGATCGTCTCGGCGTCGCCCAGCCCTTCGACGTTGACCCAGGTGACGGGCGACTTGCCCAACAGATCGCGGACCTGGTGGCAATCGGTCACGCGCTCTTCGATGAATTGATCGGGACCATAGGCGATCACGTGGACGACCGGCGGGGCGGCGCAGGGATCTGCGCGGATCGTCCCCGGCAGATCGCCCGGCTTCGACTGGCCCGAAAACCGCGATTTTTTTCGCCGGCGATTGTGCGACTTGCTCATGACGCCAGTTTGTGCGAGTGCGTCCTTTGCGGCAAGACCCCGGCAATCGCCTCGACCGGCTTCGCCGCAAACGCCCGTTGCGGGAACGAAAGTTCGATCCCCGCCTCGCGCAACAGTTGCTCAATGCGCGAATTTAATTCGTGCCGCAGGGTCTGATATTCGTCGAGCCCTGCCACGAACACCCGCAACTCGAAATCGAAAGGGCTGTCGCCAATCTGGTTGAAAATGGCCGTCGGCGGGGGCTCTTTCAACACGCGAGGCTCTTCATGGGCAACTTGCAGCAATAAGGCGTGGACCAGCGAAACATCCGATCCGTAGGCAACTCCCACCTTCACTACGATTCGCAAGATCGAATCACTCAATGTCCAGTTGATCAACTGCCCGGTAATGAACTCACGATTTGGCACGATCAGTTCTTTGCGGTCCCAATCGGTGATCGTGGTGGCGCGGATCCGGATGCGAGTCACGGTTCCGTTGACGCCGCCGACGGTCACGGTATCCCCTACGCGCAACGGGCGCTCAAACAAGATGATCAGGCCGGAGACAAAATTGGCGAAGATCTCCTGCAAGCCAAAGCCCAAGCCGACCGTCATGGCCGCGGCCAGCCATTTCACGTTCGACCAACTGACGCCGATCATCCAAAACGCCATCGCCAGCCCAACCAGCGTAATCAGGTAACGAGAGATCGTCGTCACGGCGTAGCGTCCGCCGGGGTCGAGTGGCAGCCGCTGCAAGAAGGCGATTTCGAGCAAGCCGGGCAGGTTGCGCCCGGCGATGGCGGTCATCAATAGAATTACGCCCGCCATAAGCAGATCAGCCAGCGTAACGTAAGCGGTGCCGCTGATCGGGGTGGTCGCCTGGCCGTTGGCGGTGACGATCATTTCGTTGACGTCGGTGTTGTATTGCCAGAGTTGGCAGCGGTCGAGCACGCCCAGAGCCGGCAAGATATCGATCCAGATCAGCCAAGAACCCACGACCACGGCCGTCAGCATGCAGCTTCGCAACAATCGCCGCGTTTGCAGATCGATCGTTCCCAAGTCGACCGGCATGGCCGCCATGACATTCGTCGCCGTCGTCGCCGCGGAGTGGGCATGGATTTCGCCCGAACGGATCTGAACCTGATGCGATTGCGCGAGCGCCGCCGCTCGCCGGTCGCGGGCCTGCTTGATCGCCAACTTTCGACGGGCAATCAACAACCACCGCAGGGCAAACGCATGCACCAGCAACAATCCGACCAATAGCCACAGAGTCGACTGTAATCGCCAGGTCAAATGCAGCGCGGTATAGAAGTAGCCGAGCGCGGCGACACCCGCCAGGGACAACGGCGCACCGACCGCCAGCAGATGCCAGGCGCGCGTTTGTCCCCATAGCCAGGCATTGCCCGAGCGATCGATTTTCGTCAGCAGCCCATGCTTGGGATCCAACATCCGATGGGCAAACACGGTCAGCGAGACTAGTCCCGCCACAAACGCCAGACGCCCCAGGCTGGAACGATGAAAGTCGATCTCCGGCGCTTCGACCACGGCGACGACAAATGTCGTGGGCAGGCCCAGCAACATGCTCCAGCGCAAGTTTCTTCCCACCAGGCCGACGGCTTCGCGCGGCCAGCCGAAATGAGCCTCACCCACGCCTTTCGGTCGACAGATCTGTCGCAGCAGTTCCATCGACAAAAACAGCGCCGCAGTGACGCGCAATCCGTAGGCGATCGTCTGCGCATGAAGCGAAGCGTTGGCCGGCGCGGCAATTCGCCAGGCCAACATCGCCAGCAAGCCCGGCCAGACCACGGCGATCAAAGCGGTCAGCACCAGCGCTTCGACCGTCGGACGAATGTCCGCGGCGTAGGCGTGCGTGGTCTGGCGATCGATCAAATAAATCCTGCGGCGAAACCGGCTTTGCCCCAACAGTAGCGGGATGAACACTACGGTGGCCATCAGGTAAATGCCCGGATTTTCGCGGAGATCGCTGCCAAGATTGGCCAGGACCGTGTTCCATTGATCCCAATCGATCAATCGCAGCAGGCCATCCCACGCCCGCTCGGCGTCGGCGATCGCCAGCGGCGGCGCGCTGCGAATCCAGAGGATCCGTTCGTTAATGAATTGAGTGTATGCCTCGATCTCGGCGACCAATGATCGCTCGGCGACGTCGAGATCGATCACCAGACCGTTGATATACGTGTTGGCGTCGGCAATTTGCGATTCCAGGTAACCTTGGCGCGCTTTGAGCAGCTCGCGCAGCGCCGCCTCGACTTCGTGCTGTTGACCTGGCTGAGATTCCAGATTGACCGTCTCCATCACGCGGCGGACATGCGGCTCCAGATTCGCCAGGTCGGCCCGCTGATCCTCCAATTCGATCAAATTGGCCCTGACCCGCGAGATCTCGGCCTGCCGCGCTCGAATGCGCTGACGGTGAGAACTGACGTCGGGCAAATCGGCCCGGTGCTTTTGTAAAAGCAACCCGATCGAGTCAGTCAAGCCGGCGGCGGCGATCTTGTCTCGCACGCGAGTGAACTGTGAAGTCAGAGTGGCCAACTCGCCGCTAAGCTCTTCGATTTCTTTGGTCATCTTGGCCAGGCGGGCCGGAAAGCCGACTGGGCTATTCTGCTGAGCGGTGAGTTCGGCGTTTTTGTCGGCCAGCGCCTGCAATTCCGGATGCGCTTCGACCGCCGCGCGGGCGCGCCCGGCTTCCGCCGCCTGAGAAGAGGCTTCTTCCTGACGGCGCAGATTGAGCAACTCGCGACAACGCTTGGCGGTGATTTCGGCCTGGCGAACGTCGATCGCCGCGGCGTCCTGGCGGGCCGTGATCAGATCCGGATTGGCTTCGTACCAGAGCCGTTCGCTCTCGTAAGCGGCCACTTCGCGCTCGATCGCCAGCTTCAAGGCCACCAGAAATTCGCGGCGGGCTTCCGGCAAATCGATCGAGTCTGGCGCCGGCGCGAGCGTGCTCAGCTCTTGATCGACCTCTTTCAATCGCTTTTGTCCCGCGGACAAAAGCTGCGGCAACTCCGCGCGACGGCGCTTGGGCTCCGCGTCGCGCTGCGCCAGGATCTGCTGGAACGATTTCAGCGCCGCTTCGGCTTCGGGCAGACGGTGCTCGAGTTGCTCGAGCGTCGCCGTAGGGGAGATATCGGGAACGAACTCCGCCGGCGCCGAGTCGATTTTCGCTCGCAACTGCGTCAGCGACTCTTGATCCTTTGATCGTGTCAATTGCGCCGCGGCGGTGCGGGCCGACCACTCGTCGGCCGTCTTCAATTGTTCGAGCGTCTGCTTGTAAAGGTCCAACACCTTCGGCTTGAGCGCCGGATCCATGTCGGTCGACGATTCAACCCGGCGGATCCGCGTCTGAACCTTCTCGGCCGTCACGCCGCCGGGGCTGGCGACTGCGTCGGACAATTCATCCGCCGCCAGGGCGCAGGCAGTCAGTAGCAGCAGCGCGACAATCGCCGCCAGCGCGGCGAGACCTAAGTCAGGACGAAGGGGCCGACGGCCGGCCACAAGGCAGTTTGTCGATGATGCGCGAATCATGGCACTCTCCATCCCTCGCTGAGCCGAGTCAGCCATCTGGCGACGGCGTTCGGGTCCTGAGTGTCAGGGGGCCGAATCGGCCGTCGGGGCTCCAGCAGACGGGAGCGGCTTGCGGGGGGCGGATTGTAG
>DASXPZ010000008.1:0-3446 GCA_036493275.1 Pirellulales bacterium | reverse complement strand
GGGCGGATTGCCTGGAGCGACGTGGCGCCGCTCGTTCCTCTGTTCGGACTCGGCGCCGGCATGGGCGCGCTGACGGTGTGGATGGAAAAACACCACGTCGGCGCGGTCGGCGACGTTTACGATTTAACAAGCGTGGAACGGCTGCTGATCGCCGGCCGTGCTTTGTGGTTCTACGCCGGCAAGCTCGTTTGGCCCTATCCGCAGGCGTTCTTCTACCCTCGCTGGAGAATCGACCCGCGCGCGTGGTGGCAATATCTGTTTCCGGCGTCGGCCGTGGTTGTGCCAATCGCATTGTGGCTAGCGCGCGGGCGAATTGGTCGCGGCCCTCTGGCGGCGGTGCTGATCTTTGGCGGCGTCCTCTTTCCGGCGATCGGGTTTTTGAACGTCTATCCGTTCCGCTTCTCCTTCGTGGCGGATCATTTTCAATATCACGCCGGCGTGGCGCTGATTGCGCTGGCGGCAGCCTTGATAACACAGGCGATCGCGCGGGCCTCGGCGAATCGCAAGGAACTAACGATCGCGGCGTCGATCCTGCCGATCGGCGCGCTAGGGCTCCTGACACTGCTGCGCACGACGGTCTTTTACGACTCGGAAACGCTCTTTCGCGATACGATCGCCAAGAACCCCGACAGTTGGGCCGCGTACGAAAACTTGGAGGGAGCGCTCGATAGTCAGGGGCGTTTGGCGGATTCGCTGCAAGTGGCGCGAGACGCGCTGGCGCGCGCCCAATTGACGGCTCGCGCCGACGATCCTACCACCACCGGCAGCCTGGCCATGGCGCACAACAATCTGGGGGCCTGCCTGTTGAAGCAGGGAAACGCCGAAGGTTTCCGGTTGGGCCAGATCGAAGAAGTGATGTTCGAGCTGCGCGAGGCGCTGCGGCTCGACCCGAAGTTGACCAAGACCTATTGCAACCTGGCTTCGGTGCTGTTGGGTTCGGATCGACCGGCCGAGGCGCTCAAAGAAGCGAACCTCGCGCTGGCAATCAGTCCGCGCGACGCCGATCCCTGGTATGTCAAAGGAATGGCTCTGGACGCGCTTGGCAAACCGACTGAGGCCGAAGCATGTTTTGAAAAGGCCATTGAGCTGAATCCCGATTTCGCCCAGGCGCACACAAAGCTGGCTTTGCTGCTGCTCAAACAGCAGCGCCCGGACGAAGCAACTTCGCATTTGGAATCGGCGCTGCGGCTCGATTCGGGCATCGCCGACGCTCATTACGCGCTGGCCGGGATCTTGGCCAATCGAGGAGACTTTCTTCGCGCCGCGCAACATTTTGCGGCCACCGCAGAGCTACGACCCGGCGACGCCAACGCGTTGAACTACCTGGGGGTGGCGCTTGTGAACCTGGGCCAGACCGACAAGGCGATCCAGGCTTTCGAAGAGGCGCTCCGCCGAAGCCCTACGCACGCCGAGGCAAAGGCCAACCTGAAACAAGCGCTGGAGATTAAGCGCAGCGAACCGGTCGCGCCACCGCCGAGTCGACAATAGAACTCTATGCGCGGGTCGTCTTATTCGCCCGTCGAAGGCTTTACAGGATACCGCTCCTTAAGCTTCGCAATGTAGTTCTTCAGCGATTTTCTCTGAACATCGGCAGTCGATTCTTCGGGCCTTTCCACCTGCATGGCAAGTCATCCAAACGCGATCTGCTGCTCGATGAAAGATCGCTTTTGAGCCTGTAGTGAAGTGTGACATTGCCTGAACCTCGCTTCGAGTTCGTCGCGAGTCTTGACACGATACTGCTGATAAAACTGCGGGAGTTGCTGCTTCTCAAATTCTTGGGCCAGCGATTGTTCGATCTTCTCCAGCGTGTCTTTCGGCGTTTGTTCCCGAGCGTCGAGGATCAAAAGCTTGACATTGATCCAATGATCGAGCTGACTCTCGGACATCCGCTTCCGCGCGGCCTCGAACTGGTCATTCGGCGTCTCCAACAGCTTCTGCGGCGAGAGTTGCGCCATGTTCTGATCGACCTGAAACGAAAGTTCCCGCGCCAAGAGCTTTTCCTCGCCTACTTGAGCCAGGACCTTGTCGCCCTCGTCAGCGGCGATGATGGCCGCAGTCAAGACTCGAGACTGCGCCAGCGCGACAACTACAATCCAGAAAAACAGATTCAGTCGCAAGAACATGATTGTCCTCGATTCGATCGATGTGTTTGACTCAAACGGCGGAAACGCCCGGCTTGATTGCCCTGGCGGGACGTTCGACAATTAGCACGCCAGCGGCAAGATTGTCCAGATCAATCGCAATTGTGGCTGAGCAGGCGCCCGCAAACGCAGGCCAGTTGTGCTACCTTTTCTCGCCCGCGTGACCCTACCCCGCTTCCACCTCGGTCAGGGACTCATCCAGAATCGCGATCGCGCGGTCCATTTCTTCTTGCGTGATGATCAATGGCGGCGTCAACGTCACGATGTTCCCCATCGTCAGTTTGAAGCTCAAGCCGCGGGCCAGAGCGCGGTACATCACTTCCTCCGCCTCGGCCGTGGCGCGGGCTTTCGTCTGGCGATCAGTCACCAGTTCCACGCCGATCAATAGGCCCAGGCCGCGGACGTCGCCGATCAGCCGGTGGCGCGACGTCATTCCCTGCAGTTGGCCGACAGCACGCTCACCGAGCCGGCGGGCGTTTTCGACCAGCGCTTGCGATTCGATCACGCCGATCGTGGCCAGCGCCGCCGCGCAGGCGACCGGGCTCTTCTCATGCGTGTAATGCCCTAGGGCGCGATCGGCCGCGACATCGAGCCCTTCGCGCGCCACCATCGCCGCCAGCGGCAGCACGCCCCCGCCCAGTCCTTTGCCCAGCACCAAAATGTCGGGCGTGACGTCGAAGTGTTCGCAGGTGAACATTCGGCCGGTCCGGCCCAGGCCGTGGCAGATTTCGTCGAAGATGAGCAGCGCGCCGTGGCGATCGCAAACGCGGCGAATCATTTGCCAGTATTCGCGCGACGGAATATAGGGCGTGCTGCGGACCGGCTCGGCGATCACTGCCGCCACGTCGCGCTCATGCTCCAGCACATATTCCAGATAGGCGGCGCACTTCAAATCGCAGCCGCCGCGGGTTGAGCAATCCCACAGGCAGCGATACGAATCGGCCGGCGGGACGTGCTCGCAACCGGGTAGCAGCGGCCCGACGCCGGAGCGAAAAACTGCTTCTCCCCCGACGCTGATCGCGTCGAGCGAGGCGCCGTGGAACGAATCCCACATCGAAACGAACTTGTGCCGGCCCGTCGCCACCCGCGCCAGCTTAAGCGCCATGCCGATCGCGCCGGTCCCGCTCGGGCAGAGGAGCGTTTTACAAAGGTTTCCCGGCGTGATCTCGGCCAGCTTGCGCGCCAGGTCGACCGCGACTCGGTTGGTGTAGCGTCGCGTGCAGAATGACATCTCGTCAAGCTGCTCTTTCACTGCCGCGATCACCGCCGGATTGGCGAAGCCAACTTGATGGACATTGTTGCCGT
>DASXPZ010000007.1:0-3147 GCA_036493275.1 Pirellulales bacterium | reverse complement strand
CTTCCAATCCGCGGCGAAAATGCTCTCCAACAGACGCTGATTGAGAGACAAGAGCTCGGCGACGAGTTTTGGATTGGCGGCGGCGGGCGGATGACTGTCAGTCATGGGTATCTTCTCCGACGGGAAGCGCGGGAAGCAGCCCAAGCGAACTGAGCTTGGCGCGACATTCGTCCCGCTCTCGATTGCGTTTCATGCTGGCCCAACTAGCGTCTTGCACGGCCAGGAAATCGTCCTCTGTGGCCACGGCTCTACCCGCGGCGGCCAGGCGTTCCACCAGGCGGCGAATCACGCCGACGTCTAACCGCGTGAGGAACGCTCCTTGCAGCCTGTAATCCTCGAACGCTTCCCAAACCAGCGGAAACAAGGGCGCAACGATCTCGCGGCCGATTGTCGTGGCGTATTGCCGCACTTCCAACTGCGCGTGCGCGTCCATGCGCAGCGCCAAAAAGTGCAACAAATTGTGCAGGTCGACCTTCCAATACGCCTCGGTGTACGTCGAAAGTGGCAAATCCTTGCGGGCCTGCTCGCGCGCCACGCCGCGCGCGATGCGTCGTTCGTAGACGTCGCGCGCTTGGTGCTGTAGTGAGGCCTCCTCCTCAGATAATTCGCGGCCTAACTCTTCCGGCAGCAGGTCGCCGCTCCCTTGCCGGTTGCTGGCCGCCTGCGAGCGCCAGGCGTCAACGGGCGTGGTCTGCGTGGCGTCGATCGCCAGCGAGTAGCGGGTCGAATATTCGTTCACGTTCGCCGTGCGATGGCGGATCCATTGACGCCAAGTGTCCATCGGCACGCGCACCAGCAGCTTGATCTCGGCCATTTCGAACGGCGTCGAATGGCGATGTCGCATCAGGTAGCGAATCAGCCCGCGATCGTCGGAGACTTGCCGCGTCCCTTCGCCATAACTGACGCGCGCCGCCTGCACGACGGAGGAATCGTCCCCCATCACGTCGACCAGGGTGACAAAACCGTCGTCGAGGACGGAAAACTTCTTCCAGCGCAGTAGTTCGACCTGCTGAGCGTTGCTCGGCGCGTTGTTTGACGCAGGGGTGGACATCGTCAACCGGTCCTTCGGTTCGGGCGAAAGCGGAATACAGCCCATCGCGCAGGCAGACCCGCGCCGTGGGCAAGAGGGGATATTTTAGCGGCTATTGTCCAATCCGACAGGGCTGGCAGGAACGACGAAAAACACCCGAACGCGCGGGCGTGGCGTCGTCCAGAAAGGCCTGCCGGGCTACAATGGGCGTAGCGGGGCCGCCTTCACTTCGACTGCCTTGAACCGCCCGCCTTTTGCTCCAGCCCCGCCATACCGAATGAACGAATCGAACTCGACCAAAGCCCTGCCGCTCGTCTTCGTGCTGATCATGGTCTCGGTGATGGGCTGGGGGATCTTTCACGCGGTGGGGGCCTATCGCTTCAACCACCATCCAGGCCGGGCGCTGATGGTGCTGGCCTGCGTGACGGCCTTCCTGGCGTTTTGGGGGCTGATGCTGTGGTCGCGGCGGCGACGGCTTTCTCGGCAGGCAGACCGTCGGCGTTCGCTGGACGATTGAAACGCTTCGTGCTGCGGCCGGCCTCTTCGAGGCTGGACTTTGCAAAGGCGCCTCCAGAGTCGAACACCCCAGCCATAGGGCGTTCGCGCTCCCTGCGCCCCGGTTCGCCCAAACCGCGGATTGGTCTGTCGCGTAGAATGGAACTAGCGGATAATCTGGTCCGCGGTCGGGCGGCGCGTGGAGCAGCGGCGGCCGAAAAGCAGAGCACGGTTCGCACGGAAGGGAGAACAGGCGATGACGCGACTTCAGTCGAGGATGCAGTCCGTTCTGGAAGAGGAACCGAAACCGGTCGATCAACTTTCGATCGGCGAGTTTCTGATTCGTCGCTTGCAAGATCACGGCATTCGCGACGTATTTGGCATTCCGGGCGACTATGTGCTGGCCTTCTACTCGATGCTCGAGCATAGTCCGATCAACCTGGTGGGCTGCTGCCGCGAGGACAATGCCGGCTTTGCCGCGGACGCCTACGCGCGGGTCAACGGCATGGGCGCCGTCTGCGTCACCTACTGCGTGGGCGGCCTCAGCCTGGCCAACAGCATTGCGGGAGCCTACGCCGAAAAATCGCCGGTGATCGTAATCACGGGTTCGCCCGGCATGCGCGAGCGGGTGAACAATCCGCTGTTGCATCACATGGTGCGCGATTTCCGCACGCAATTGGAAGTCTTCGAAAAGCTCTGCGTTGCGGCGACCGAACTGGTCGATCCGGCGACGGCGTTTCGCGAAATCGACCGCGTCTTCGAGGCCGCGGCTCGTCACAAGCGGCCTGGCTATATCGAAATCCCGCGCGACATGGTCAAGGTCGTGCCGGGATTGCCCTACGAGTTCCGCCGCGCCGAACCCACCAGCGATCAGGCTGCGCTGGCCGAGAGCGCGGCCGAGGCGGCGCGATTGCTTAACCACTGCAAAAGGCCCGTGATTATCGCCGGCGTGGAAATTCATCGCTTCGGCCTGCACGACGACCTGATGCGGCTGGCCGAACAAGCCCAGATCCCTATCGCCGCCACGATCTTAAGTAAGAGCGTCGTCCGCGAGACGCATCCGCTCTATGCCGGACTGTACGAAGGGGCGATGGGGCACGAAGAAGTCACGCAGTTTGTCGAAGATAGCGACTGCGTCTTGCTCCTGGGCGCAATGTTGACCGATATCGACATGGGGATTTACACCGCCAATCTCGATCCGGCGAAGTGTATCTTCGTCACGGCTGACGAATTGCGGATCCGCAGCCATTACTATCACGACGTGCTGCTGGGAGACTTTATCCGCGCTCTGGCGGAAGAGCGCCCCACGCCGCCGCGCCGCCAGCCGCCCAGGGTGACTACTGGCAGCGGCGAGCCCTACGTGCTGCGTCCGAACGAACCGATGACGATCACCCGCCTGATCGCGCGACTGGATGAATCGCTCGACGCGAATACGATCGTGATCTCGGACGTGGGAGACGCACTGTTCGCCGCGACAGAGTTGCGAACACACGCCCGCACGGAGTTTATCGCGCCGGCCTATTACACCTCGATGGGTTTCGGCGTGCCGGCGTCGCTAGGGACGGGAGTCGCCCGGCCGGACATGCGAACCGTGGTGCTGGTGGGCGATGGTGCGTTCCAGA
>DASXPZ010000006.1:0-8637 GCA_036493275.1 Pirellulales bacterium | reverse complement strand
GATCCATCGCGCGCAACTCTACGATCGAGCGCTTTCGGCAGAGGAAGTCGCCGCGTCAGCCGGCGTGCCGAGCGAATATGTCACCGAGGCCGCGGTCATTGCGCGTTTAGCTCCTGAGGATGCCGCCAAGCGGCGCGAGCTGGCCGAATCGCTCAACCAGACGCAAAAAAAATATACGAGCGAGCCGCGGCGACTCGTCTACGCAGTCACTCCCAAGCAACCCGACGCGACCCACGTCATGGCGCGGGGCGACATTCGCGCGGCGGGCGAGATCGTCCCGGCCGGGGGCGTAGCTTCGCTGGTTGGCTTGAGCGCGGATTTTAATCTTTCTCCAGACGCGCCCGAGGCCAAGCGACGCTTGGCGCTGGCCCGCTGGATCAGCAGTCCGCAGAACCCGCTCTTTGCGCGGGTGATCGTCAATCGGCTGTGGCATTATCATTTTGGGGCTGGGCTGGTCGACACGCCGAACGATTTCGGCTTCAACGGCGGCCGCCCCACGCACCCTGAACTGCTCGACTGGCTGGCGACTACGCTCGTAGCGCGCGGCTACAGCTTAAAGCAGCTTCACCGCGAGATCGTCCTCTCGGCCACGTACCGACAGTCGTCGGCCAAGAACGAAGCTGCGGTCAAGCTCGACGCCGGCAATCGCTGGTTGTGGCGAAAGACGCCACAGCGACTCGAAGCCGAGGCCGTGCGCGACGCCACGCTGGTAGTGGCCGGCGAATTGAATCGCGCCCGCGGCGGGCCGGGGTTTCTTGACACTCATGAGATACTTCGTTCCGGGTCGTATTCTTACGAACCGGCCGATCGCGTCGGGCCGGAATACCAGCGGCGCAGCGTCTACCGCGCCTGGATTCGCGGCGGCCGCAACGGTCTGCTCGACGTCTTCGATTGCCCTGATCCTTCCACCACATCGCCCAAGCGCGCCGTGACCACGACGCCGCTGCAAGCGCTCGCGCTACTGAACAACTCATTCGTGCTGCGGATGGCGGAGCGCTATGCGCAGCGCGTGGAGCGCGAAGCTGGCTCCGGCGCTGACGCGAGTGCGATTGTGACCCGCGCGTATCAATTGGCGTTTCAACGCGATCCCACGCCCAACGAGCTGGCGATTGGGAGACGGATGGTGGCCGAACACGGCGCGGCGGTGCTGACGCGAGCGATCTTGAACAGCAACGAGTTTTTGTATGTCGATTGATTTGTATTTCGCGTGTCATATTTCAAGCCCTTCTCCCGCCGGGAGAAGGTGGTTCGCGCAGCGAACCGGATGAGGGCGCCATCGGTGGGGGCGTTGTGTGGAAGTCAGAGTTCTGCAGGTAGTAGTTTTTCGCCGAAGTGATTTTTCGACTGTGTGCTTGATGGAAGACTAGTGCGCCGCTCTCCCTCACCCCGGCCCTCTCCCGCAGGGAGAGGGGGAATGCATAGTGCGCCTAGTGTTGGACTTATGATGACGCCTTTCAATTCCTTATCAAACGCCGCAGCTTCTTCGCTCGATCGCCGCGGGTTTTTCTCGTGGGTTACCGGCGGGCTTACCGGCGCCGCGATTGCCAGTTTGCTCACGCGGAGTGGCGACGTATCGGCCGCGCCACTGTCGGGCGAGGCGGCCGATCCGCCGCCGCATGTTCCTCCCAAGGCCAAACGGGTGATCCACATCTGCCTCTGCGGCGCTCTGAGCCATGTCGATTCGTTCGACTACAAGCCCGAGTTGGCCCGGCTCCACGGCCACCCGATGCCGAGCGATGAAAAGCCCGACGTCTTTTTTGGCCAGGTCGGACTACTTCGCAAGAACGATTGGGAGTTCAAGCAGCGTGGCAAGAGTGGACTGTGGGTGTCGGAATTGTTTCCACGCATCGCCGAAATGGCCGACGAGTTGACCGTCATCCGCTCGATGTTCGCCGAAACGTCGAATCACACCCCCGCCACGTTTCAAGAGAACACCGGTTTCCGGCTAAATGGATTTCCGGTCTTGGGCTCGTGGCTATCGTATGGGCTGGGATCGGAGAGCGACGAGCTACCGTCGTTTGTCGTCATCCCCGACGCGCGCGGATTTCCGGCCGGCGGAACGATCAACTGGTCGAACGGGTTCCTCCCGGCTCGCCATCAGGGAGTCGTCTTTCGGAGCAAAGGAGCGGCGATCGACGATTTGCAGCCCTCGCAACAGATTTCGCCAGAAAACGAGCACGCGACGCGCGAGCTATTGGCCGCGATGAACGAAAGCCACCTCGCGGGTCACGCGGGCGAAGACGCGCTCACCGCGCGGATGCGCAGCTATGAGCTGGCGGCGAAGATGCAGCTCTCCGTGCCCGAGGCGACGCGGCTCGATGGCGAAACAGCCGCCACGCACGCTATGTATGGCATCGATCAGGCGGAGTCGGCCGATTTTGGCCGCGGCTGTTTGCTGGCCCGGCGGCTGCTGGAGCGCGGGGTGCGTTTCGTGCAACTCTTTTCGGGCGGGTCGTTCGGCAATCCGCGAATCAATTGGGACGGGCATGAGAACATGCTGGCCAACCACGGGCAAGAGGCGCCCCGGATCGATCGGCCTGTCGCCGGCTTGATCAAGGATCTGCGGCAGCGCGGCCTGCTGGACGACACGCTCGTGCTATTCACCACCGAATTCGGCCGCACGCCGTTCGCGCAATCTGCGGCAGACACCGTCGGGCCGGGTCGCGACCACAACCAATACGGCTTCTCCGTCTGGATGGCGGGCGCCGGCTTAAAGCATGGGACGGCCTTAGGCCAGACCGACGACTTCGGTTACAAGGCCGTGCAAGACCGCGTCCACTGGCATGACTTCCACGCCACGGTGCTCCACCTGCTGGGCATCGATCACGAGCGCCTGACATTTTACCACAACGGCATCCGCCGCCGGTTGACCAACGTGCATGGCGAAGTGGTGCGGGGCGTGTTGGGGTGAAGTGACACGAATTTGGGAACGTCGATTCCCATACGAACAAGGAATCTGACAAATCCATTCAATCTTCTTTCGAATCGCGATTATTGCCCATCCGCAGGGCGATATTCCCGCACCAACTGCCGCTTGATTTCCTCTTCGGTAAACGCCGCGGTTTTCATCTTGTTGGCTGAGAATAGCGGCGCCTGATCGGCGTAGTTGGGCGAGGTCGGCTTGTCGCTCTCGCTGTAGGCGACCACCGTGTAGGCCTTCACCGGCTGGCTGAATTCGACGGCGAAGACCCAACTGTCGCCGCTGTTGGCCGCCAGGCGGTTGTCCGGGTCTTTGCGGAATTCGAGCACGCGGAAGCAGCCCATCAGGCCCGATCCGCCGCTGACTTGTAGATCGACCGAGCCCTTGCGGATGCGGTGGACTTCGCCCCAGGGGACGTCCGAACTCTTGTAAAGCTCGTTCACTTCGGCGAGCGCCGCGTGGAAGGTCTTTACGGCGCGCGCTCGATCGGCCAGGCCGCGCGGCGTGGCCATCGGCTCGGCGGCGTTCCAGGGCACGGCGAACTTTCCTTTTCCTTTGTCCCAGTAGCGATCCCACCAATTGGCAAATAGCGTCCCGCCACGACTCTCGGCCGCCACGCTGTTATCCCACGCTGCAAGCGTCTTGATCGCCCCCGCCAGCTCCGGCGTTTGCGGCTCGCTACGGAGCGCCTCGAGCAAGTCTCCCTTCACGCGATCGGCCAGGATCATCTTCGGGCTGTGCTTGAGCGCGCAGACTTCTTCGAGCGTGAGCTTACGATCGTTGTGAATCAATTGCAGGCTGTGCTGCGTGCGCAGACTGAGATCGTTCGCGCCGAAGTAGGCCGGATATTTGGCCGGGTCCAACAGGGCTGACAAGTTGGTCAGATATGGTGGCGAATTGCAGTTTTGCACGTAGCCCCCCGGCGGATTGAAGAGCTGCGGCAGGTCGGTCGTTTTGTGGAACTCCGTCCAAATGTCGGCCGAGCGCGTCGCGTGGACCGCTTCGGCCTTGTGGGCCGGGTGGGGCAACTTGGGAACTGTGCCGTTCCAGAGGAAAAAGACATTGCCCTCGCGATCGGCGTAGCAGATGTTGAACATCGGCACGGCGTTTTGCTCGACTGCCTGGCGGAACTCGGCGTAATTGCGGGCTTGCGTCATCCGCAGCCACTGTGAATACGCGGCGTGATTCTCGTAGCACGCGCTCCGCAGCACGTAGATCTTGTCGGAAGTGCGATGAATCACCGGGCCGAGCGGCGCGTGCCAGAACGTTCGCTTGACCACGCTAGGTTGATCGCCTTGCTTGCCGGCGACCTTCAGTTCCACGTCGTCACGGGTCAAAGCGACCGAGCCGCCGTCGAAGCGATAGTGATCCGGCCGCGCGGGATCGACGTCGAGCTCGTAGATCTCTTCCAAGTCGGGATCGTTCACGGTGTGCGACCAGCCGAGGTATTCATTCCATCCGCTCGTCAAGATCGGCCGGCCGATGAAAGTGGAACCGTAGAAGTTCAGCTTGCCCGGCACGGTCAGGTGGGCCTCGTAATACGTCGAGACAGGCGCCCACGGTTGATGCGGATTGCCCATCAGCAGGGCGTTGCCCGACTGGCTGCGGCTGGGGGCGAAGGCCCACATATTCGAGCCGAGCGTGGCCGGGTCTGGCTCGCCGGCATCGACTTGCGCGACCGGCGCTCCCTGCGACTTTACAAAATCCTTCAAGATGTCGCGACGATTGAACGCGAATCGCATCACGCCGGCAATGCCATACCCGGCCACGTCATGCGGCGTGACGGTTGGCGCCCAGGCCGGCGCGAGGGTTGCGTTTTGCTTGATAAAATAGTTCAATCCGGCGGCGAAGCCCTCGCATGAGGCGCGATAGTCTGCATCGAGAGTGTGATAACTCTCGACCGCTCGCGGGTGAATGCGGAACTGCCGCGAGAAGAGATCGACCGCGATATTTTTGTCATCTTCGCCAGGGCCGAAGTTCTCCGCGAGCTCGCCCCGCGCGCCCAAGATGCCCCGCAGAATGTTCTCCAGATGGTCTTCGGCCTGGCAATGGGCGAAGCCGAATGCCGCGGCCTCGAACGTCGGCCCTTCGATGTGCGGCACTCCGAATTGCGTGCGACGGATCTTGACTTGTTTGGCCAGTTCTTCGCTGTCGGCGCCCTTGGTCGTCTCGACGCGACAAGCCAAGACGCCCATCGCCAGGCATAAAAGTCGTAACGCGAATCGAGAGACTCGGCGAGACCAATGCGTGTTCATGACTTCAAACCGCAATAGAGAGGGTAAGGAGAAAGGAATCGACCGAACTCGTGAGCAGAATCCATACGCAACCATAACTCTATAACGACCTGGATTCAAGAAAAGGGAGCGCTGTCGCAAGGCGCGATCGAGGCTAGAATGACGTTCTGTCGGCAATTGGCCGTCCCGCCCAGCAATCAGAGGAATTGTTTCGTGACAGCTCGCAGAAATTCGACAAACGCCTCGTTCGGCGTTGCGATCATGATGACGGTCGTGGTTGGCGCCGCGGCGTTTCGCCACTTGGCGCTCGCGCAAGCGCCCAAGCCTACGCCGGCCGCGGAAGAGAAATCGAGCGGTTTCAAAAAACTCGTCCTCACGCCGCAGTATTACTGCGACGGCATTCACACGGGCGACTTCAATCACGATGGCCGCCCGGACATCGTGGCGGGACCCTTTTGGTATGAGGGGCCGGCGTTCACCAAGGCGCATGAGTTTTATCCGGCCGTGGCGCTCCCGCCCGAAAAGGAGCCGTCGAACAGCATGTTCTCGTTCGTCTACGACTTCAACGGCGACGGCTGGGACGACATTCTGGTGCTGGGCCGCGTTCATCTTCACCCGGCCTATTGGTACGAAAACCCCAAAGGGCCCGGCAAGCCCTGGGCAAAGCACTATGCCTTCGAGCGGGTGCAGGGCGAATCGCCGACGCTTGTCGACCTCGACGGCGACGGCCATCCGCAATTGATCTGCCACTGGCAGGGGCGCTGGGGATGGATCGAACCGAATTGGGAAAAGCCGACCGAGCCGTGGCGGTTTCAACCCATCTCCGAAGCGGACGAGTGGAAGGAGTTCTATCACGGCGAAGGAGTCGGCGACGTCAACGGCGACAAACGGCCTGACCTGGTGATCAACGACGGTTGGTTCGAGCAGCCCGCGAATCCCAAAAGTCCTTGGAAGTGGCATGCCTGTCGTTTTTCCGAGGGGCGCGGCGGCGCGCAGATGTTTGTCTACGACGTCGACGGCGATGGCGACACCGACATGATTACCGCCATCGACGCGCACGGCTGGGGCCTGGCATGGTTCGAGCAGCACAAAGAAAACGGCCAAATCGCCTTCCGGCCGCATACGATCATGGGAACTCGCGACGAAATCAGCCGCTACGGCGTCGCCTTCACGCAACCCCACGCGCTCGATCTCGGCGATATCAATGGCGACGGCCTGCCGGACCTCGTCGTCGGCAAGCGAATGTGGGCCCACGGGCCGAAAGGGGACATCGAACCCTCCGAGGCGCCGGTCCTCTATTGGTTCGAATTGAAGCGAGCAAAATCCACGCAGCCGAAGAATGCGGCCGCGTCAAAAGAAACCGACGCTTCAACAACCGAAGTTCAATTCGTGCCGCATCTAATCGACAACCACTCGGGCGTCGGCGTTCAGGTGACCATCGCCGACGTCAACGGCGACGGCAAGAACGATATCCTCAGCGCGTCGAAGCTCGGTAGCTTTTTGTTTTTAAACGAGCGCTAAGACTGCGTCACCTTTTCAGGCGTTGCGAGCAGATCGCGATAGGAACAGATGATGATCGAGAGATTTCACGCGGCTTACGCGCGAAACATGAAGAACACCGCGCCGCACATGCAGAGGCCGGCCCAGGCGAAGTTCCAGTTCAGCGATCGCTGCATGTAGAACAGTGAGAACGGCACGAACACCGATAATGTGACGATTTCTTGCAAGATCTTGAGTTGCCCCAGGCTCAACTGATGCGCGTCGCCGTACCGATTCGCCGGCACTTGCACCAGGTACTCGAAGAAGGCGATCCCCCAACTCACCAGCACCGCAAAAATCCAGGGGCGAGACGCCAGGTCCTTCAGGTGGCCGTACCAGGCAAACGTCATGAAGATGTTCGAAACCGTCAACATCAAAACCACAACCAGTGTCGGGGGCATCATTCACTCCATGAGTCCAGTTGAATAGCAATTTCGGGGCCGCTTAGTGGGCCGCTGTCAGAGCGGTTCAATTCCTTCGGCCGGCGCCTCGAGCGGTAGTTCTACCGTAAATGTCGTCCCTTGCTCGCTGGTCGAGATCACCTCGACCGTGCCTCCATGGCCGGCGACAATTTCCGCGACGATGCTCAGCCCCAAGCCGGTCCCGTGGCCAGCGCGTTGAGTCCGCGCTTTATCGGCCCGGTAGAACCGCTCGAAGATTCGGACGTGATCTTCTTTCGGGATGCCGATGCCGGTGTCTGCCACAGTCAGCGCTCCGCGCTGGCTTTTCGGATGAACGGTGACGAAGACTTCGCCGCCGGCGCGGTTGTATTCGATGGCGTTGCTCACCAGGTTGGTAATCACCTGTGCGATTTGAGCTGGGTCGCAATGAATTGGGGTCGATTGCAGTTGCGAAGCGAGCCGCACTCCGTTCTCGACCGCCAGCGGTTCCAGCCAGACCAGGGCCGAACGGGCAACTTCGGCCAGGTCGCACGCTTCGGGCTTCATTTCCAGCCGGCCGGAGTCTGCCCGCGCGAGCACTAACAAGTCGTCAACCAGGCGCTTCATTCGGCGTGCCGCGCGGAGGCAGGTATCCAAGGCGCCCCGGTATTCGTCGCTTTCGCGCGGGCGGGCCAGCGAATGCTCAGCCTGTGTCAAGATCACGGCCACTGGCGTTCGCAGCTCGTGCGAGGCGTCGGCGGTGAAGCGAATCTGCTGCGCGAACGAAGCTTGCAATCGATCAAGCATCCGATTGAACACGCTCGACAGCCGTGTCAGCTCCGCCGAGGTCGGTTCGATTTCCAGACGTTGATCAAGCCGCCGGGCCGAGATCTGTTCGGCAGTCTCGGTCAATTTTTCCAAGGGGCGAACGATCCGCCGCGCCAACCACCACGCAGCGACTCCGCCTAAGCCAAGAGCTAGCGCGCCGACGACGCAGAGCGTGAATAGCAATCGCCCCAGCCGGTCTTGTTCCTTAGCCAACGGGCGGCCGACAAGAATCTGCTCACCATGCGGACCGCGGACGATCAGTTCTAGGTCTGGGCCATGCGTTTGCGCAACGAAGGGGCGCGGTCCCTTCTCGGGAGGAGGTTGATCGAGCGGATGAACGTGAGGCGGCAAAGGATCGCTGCCGCCAATCAATTCGCCGCGCGGAGTCCAAATGGCAAAGTAAGCGTGATCGCGCGGAGCCGGTCCAAACCGATGCCGATAGGCGCGCGTGATCTCGGCCCGATCGCCCGGTCGGCCATTCTGCAAGTCCTGGGCGATCAATTGCGCGGCCCCGAGCAGGTCGGCCTCGGCCTCTCGATAAACGCTCTGCCGCACCAAGGCATACATCGTGCCACCAAACCCCAACACTACCAGCGCGAGCACCGCCAGTTGCCCCATGAGCAATTCCGTGCGCAACGAACGGGGGCGTCGCGCGATCGGTAGCAAGGGCAGTGTGAGTTCGTTATTCGGGGATGACATAACCCTGTCCTCGGCGCGTCTCAATCGTGTCATGCCC
>DASXPZ010000005.1:0-5337 GCA_036493275.1 Pirellulales bacterium | reverse complement strand
TTCCTCGTTGAACCCGGATGCGAAGCGCTATGTCGGTTTCTTCGCGAACAAAGCCTGCCCAATCATCAAGTTGCTTGCAAAGCCCAGCTACGTCAAGCCTTTCCGCGCCGGGCAAGCCAACGGCAGCGGCCAGGTTGACCTCTGCGATATCGCGAGAAGCGAGTTCAGACTCAGAGAGTGAGCACTAGTCATCGTAGTGCATCGTTGCTGCCTTTTAAGGCTGCGGAATCCACTCACTTAGACTAACGGTTCTGGTCGGGAAAACAAGAAGAAAATTAGCCACTCAGCGGATGGCAATCCTGCTTTCTTCGCAAGACGCAATCCAGCTTTGCAAGCTGACAATTCAACCGGCCACTTCGGTGTAGGATTGACTGCACTGTCGTTGAGGCGACCCTCTCGCCGAACGTCAAAGCGCGCCCGGAGCGGTTATTGCGACCGGTAAAAGATGATTGTCTTTCCGGAACGATCTTCTTCGGCGAGAATTGGTTGCGGAACGCGGTCCGCGAGTATCTCGCGCATTACGCAATCATCAAGGGCTTGAGAACCGCCTCATCGATCCTGGCGAGGAGGTTGGACGCACTGCCGGCATAATCGAGTGTCGCTAGCGGATCGGCGGGATGCTCAAGTATTAAAACCGCGCCGCGGCTTGAACGTAACTCTTCAATTTGCTTCCGCTGCGCTCGCTCCGCGCGCCGTCGCCGCTAAAACCGCGATCGAACGCCATATTTGGGCTGGCGGCCTCCCGCCGTCGGCCCAAATGCGATCAGCATCGAGCTAGCTAACTCTCGAATTATCAAAAAATCTGGGCGCGGCCGATGCTTTTTACCCTTCCAGGTTAAGCCAGCAATGCGTTTTCGACAGAGCCGGACACGACCTTTTTCACCGCACGTGTTCTGAATCCTCTTTTCTCCAGGGTGGATATTCTTCCTGCATTTGAATAATTAGCGTACTCCCCCTGTATTCGCAAGGAAGAATCGCTCCGTCCTTGGGCTGAGACCAATTTGGATCCAGCTTTCCGAATGCTGTTATAGGTATCAGGAATCCGTTGGGAAATCTAACATAACCAAACGCAAGGCCTGCATAGCTTTCAGGTTCATAACTCCAATGACCTTTTGAAGACGCTTTTTCGCCTGTTGCTTTGATTTCAATCAACTGAGTAAATGTAGAATTAGGTTTCAATATCAAGAAACCTTTGACCTGATTACAATCGAAGGTGAAGGTTCCAACAAGCTCAGATTTCTCTGTGGGAGCATGAGGATACAACCAATATGCGACCCACAACAACAGTGTCAGGAAAATACTACAACCCAAGACTATTAGTAATTGATTCTTCCAATTCCTTCCGCTGCTAATTTCATGCACCACAGCTTATGTCCTCTCTTCAAACTTAAATCACTCGCCTGGATACGAGGGCCAATAGAATCCTCCGGAACTATTACCGGGAACGAGTGCAGAGGGAAAGAAAAGGGGACGCGAGTCAATTTTCAACATGGAACTGTTTCGAGGGCTGACTCAAGGCCGGGGCGCCTTCGGCGTAAATCACGACTCGCGCCGCCCTTTTCGCGCCGTCGCCGTTTTCGCGCTTTTTCGCGAACGCCTACTTCTTCAAATTCTTCCCGAAGAAGTCCCAGGTTTCTTCCAGCGTGCGGTCCATTTCCTTGCCGCCCCAGCCGTGGCCGGCGCCTACGATCAGTTCCACGCGGGCCGGCACCGCGGCGTCGGTCAGTGCTTTGGACATCTGATACGCCTGGTCGACCGGGATCAGCGGATCCTTGGTGCCGAAGAACAGGAGCATCGGCGCGTCGCCGCGATTGACGTACGTGAGCGGCGAGGCCCGCTTGCACTCTTCGGGCTTGTCTTGCGGCTTGCCGCCGAGGAAGGTTTCAAGAATCCGGCTCGAGACCGGCGGGTATTCGCCCACCAGGTTGGTTGGTCCGACGTAGCTGACCACGGCCTGCACCTTGCTGGGCTGATCGGAATTGCCCCCTTCTCCTTCGAGCCCATCGCTAGGGTCCATGGCGCCGAGCATCATGGCGAGGTGAGCGCCGGCCGACATGCCGATGGCGCCGATTTGGTCGGGATTGATGTGGCGATCCTTTGCGTTGGCGCGCAGCCAGCGGACGGCGCACTTCACGTCTTCGACCTGGGCCGGAAAGACGTGCTTCGGCGCTAGCCGGTATGAGACCGTGGCAGCGACAAATCCGCGCCCGGCCGCCTGCTTGACGAAACCAGCCATGTGATCGCGCGATCCCGCCGCCCAACCGCCGCCGTGGATGAAGATGATGGCCGGGACGGGATGGTCGAGCCCCTTGGGCGAGGCGATGTCGAGCTTCAACTCTTCTTCGCCCCCTTTGCCGTAGACGACGCCGGATTGAAAATCAATTTCCGGCTCGTCGGCTCGCGCGACGTCGGTCGCCCCAATCGCCAAGAGAACGACGAGAGAGGATGTCAACTGCATCAACTTGACTTTTGGTGTGCGTAGCATGCGTCAGTTCCCTGTTGCGATGGGTCTCACGAGAAATTGCGGGAAAATGCTTTTCAGCGCGGCGCGGCGGCAAGCCGCCTGTTTTGCCATTCTAGAAGGGCGAACTCCGCGTGTCTGCTATCGAACCACTTAAAAGTGTCGACGGCGCAGCTTGCCTGAACCCTCGATCGAGGCCGCCACTGGGCGCCGAACGTCTCGGTCGCGCTGAGACTGCGGCGGAGAGTTTTCGCATCAAAGAATGCCCAGGAATTATCCGAGCTTCAATCGAAGGGCATCCCCAGGAGGTCGACCTGTCGCTTGCAAGCGACAGGCGCCGCCGGGGCGGCTAGCGCCTTAAGTCGAATTGAATTATGTGTTTAACTCACTCTGAGGCGATCGAAGAAAGCCGACGAAACCGGCGTTTGCCGCCGTCCCGCGCCGGTGTATTATTGCCGGCCCCGGCTGACCAGGCTCCGCCCGCCTGCGACGCTCGTAGCGGTCGCCCGGACGAAACCGATTCTGGCGGATCGGATCAGACTGTCAATTTCTTCACTGATCCTTGCATTTGGTTAGCGTCTAGCGATAGGATTGTTTGTATCTTTCCCACCTTGATGGCGACCTGCAGACGAGTCTCGGGCTACCAGTGGCTCACCCAACCTGCCCGAGGAAACACCCCACTGTTCACCATGGCCGGTGAAGTACGCGCAGTTGCCAGGACGGCAAGACTGTCACCCCACCACGACGGCGCCGTTTTTGAACTGTTAGCAACCGCTTAGCAGGACCCACCGGTCAGTTGTGCGCGCCTCCATGACGGCCCGCCACGACTTGGAACACGCATACCCACCCCCACACACAGTAAGGCGATCACTAGCAAGCGCGACGTGTTGACCGGCGAAGCGCAGCGTGTGAGAGATCGCCTGCAAGGATGATGTTGAAAGGCTGACGAAGACGTATGGACATCCGAAAGGTGCTGGCGCTGCGTGGTCCAAATATTTGGGCGTCATTTCCTGTGCTCGAGGCGCTGGTCGATCTGGGCGAGTTCAAAGACTCACCCTCCGACAGCCTGCCTGGTTTCAATGATCGCTTGATGGCGTGGTTGCCGTCGATGATCGAGCATCGCTGCAGCGTCGGCGAGCGTGGCGGTTTCTTCGAACGCCTCCGCCGTGGCACGTGGCTCGGCCACATCCTTGAACATGTCACGCTGGAGTTGCAATCGCTGGCCGGATCGCCGGTTGGATATGGCAAGGCTCGCGAGACGGCCGAAGAGGGAGTTTACAAAGTCGTCGTCCGCTACAAGCAAGAAGAAGTCGGGCGCGCGGCGCTCGAAGTCGCCCGCCGCCTGATTCTAGCCGCGATCGCCGACGAAGATTTCGACGTCGACGCCGAAGTCATCAAGCTTCGCGAATTGTTACATGAGACGCAGCTCGGCCCCAGCACCCGCGCGATAGTCGAAGCCGGCGTGGCCCGCGGTGTGCCGTGGCGCCGATTGAACACGGGCAGCCTCGTCCAATTGGGCTGGGGCGCCCGCCAGCGACGTATTTGGACGGCCGAAACCGATCAAACCAGCGCGATCGCCGAAACAATCGCCCAAGACAAAGAGCTGACCCGCAAGCTGTTGTTGGCCGTCGGCGTGCCGGCGCCGGTAGGTCGCCCCGTGGTCGACGCAGAAGACGCCTGGCAGGCCGCGCAAGAATTGGGCGGCCCGGTCGTCATCAAGCCGCAATACGGCAATCAAGGCCGCGGCGTGGCGACCAATCTGACGACTCGCGAGCAAGTTCTGGCCGCCTACGCTGCCGCCGCCGCGGAAGAATCGACCGTGCTCGTCGAAACGTTCGCTCCCGGCGACGACTATCGCCTGTTGATCATCGGCGGTCGCCTGGTGGCCGCTGCGCGCCGCGAGCCGGCGCAAGTGGTTGGGGACAGCATTCACACGATCGTCGAATTGATCGATCGCACGAACGCCGATCCGCGTCGTGGCGAGGATCATTCAACGTCGCTCAGCAAGATCAAGCTCGACGCGATCTCGTTGGCCGTGCTCGACGAACAAGGTTTTAAACCCGAGTCGACTCCGCCGCGCGGAACTCGCGTGCTGATTCGCCGCAACGCAAATCTGAGCACGGGCGGGACCGCCACCGACGTCACCGATCGGGTTCATCCGCAAGTGGTCGCGCGGGCGATCGAAGCGGCGCGAATCGTCGGGCTCGACGTCGCCGGTATCGACGTCGTGGCGACCGACATCGGCCGACCGCTCGAAGATCAGGCTGGCGTGATCGTTGAAGTCAACGCGGGCCCCGGCCTGCGGATGCACATTGAGCCCTCGGCCGGATCGTCGCAGCCGGTGGGCCCGGCGATTATCGACATGCTGTTTGCGCCGGGCGAAACGGGGCGGATTCCGGTCGTCGGCGTGACGGGGACCAATGGCAAAACCACTACCACGCGCTGCGTCTCGCACATTTTGCAAGCCGCGGGGCGACATGTGGGAATGACCTGCACCGATGGTATCTATATTGATCGACGCCGGATCGAAACCGGCGATTGCAGCGGACCGCAAAGCGCCCGCAACGTGCTGATGAATCCCAAAGTCGAAGCGGCGGTGCTCGAAGTCGCCCGCGGCGGCATCCTCCGAGAGGGGTTGGGCTTCGACCTGTGCGACGTCGCCGTCGTCACCAACATGGGCGAAGGAGACCACCTCGGGCTGGCCGGCATTACCACGCCGGAAGAGATGGCCGTGGTCAAGCGCTGCGTTGTTGAAGCCGTAGCGCCCACCGGTTGGGCCGTGCTGAAGGCCGACGACCCGCTGACGGCCGTGATGAGCGTTAAATGCAAAGGGCGCACGATCTATTTCTCGCAGGACCCGCAGCAATCGGTGCTGT
>DASXPZ010000004.1:0-5662 GCA_036493275.1 Pirellulales bacterium | reverse complement strand
GGTCGGCTTTTCGACCGCCTTGTACGACCATTCGTCACTGGCGCCGTACTTCGTCCCACCTCGAATTCCACCGCCGGCCAGCCAGGTGGTGAACGTGAACGGATTGTGATCGCGCCCTTTGCCTCCCTGGCTGCACGGCATGCGGCCGAACTCGGTGGTCCACATCACGATCGTGTCGTCCAGCAGGCCGCGCTCTTGCAAGTCCATCAGCAGCGCGGCGGCGGGCTGGTCCATGCTCTGGGCCATCACGCCATGATCGCGGGCCAGATCTTCGTGCGAATCCCAATTGCGTCGCGGAAAGCCGTTGTCGGCTCCGCTCCACACCTGCACAAATCGCACGCCTCGCTCCAGCAGTCGCCGCGCCACCAGGCAATTACGCCCGAAGTCGGCGGTCACTGGCTGATCCAACCCGTAGCGAGCGAGCGTGCGTTGCGTCTCGCGCGAAAGATCGAGCACCTCGGGCGCGCTCGTCTGCAAGCGAGCCGCCAATTCATAACTAGCGATCCTCGCTTCGAGTTGCGAGTCGCCCGATCGCGTTGCTTCGTGTTCGCGATTCAACCGCGCCAGCAGCTCCAGCCCCGCCGCGTCGCTTTCGCGATTGATGTAACCGGCTTCGCGCGGCGCAAAGAGATCGGCAATCGGGTTCGTCGCACCGGGCTTGATCATCGTTCCTTGGTGCGCCGCCGGCAGAAAGCCGCTCGTCCAGTTTGCCGGCCCATTTGGGGCAAAGCCGCGCGAGTCGGGCAGCACGACGAACGTCGGCAAGTTGTCGTTCATGCTCCCCAGGCCGTAGCTTAGCCACGCGCCCATGCCCGGATAGCCCGGCAGCACAAAGCCCGAATTCTGCATGAAGGTTGCCGGGCCATGCACGTTCGATTTCGAAATCATCGAATGGATGAACGCCATCTGGTCCACGCAACCGCCCAGATGCGGAACGAGGTCGCTCGTCCATTTGCCGCACTCGCCGCGCTGTCGCCAGTGCCAGGGGCTTTGCATGCAAGCGCCGGGATCGCTCTGAAACAATTCGACCTTCTCGCCCGGATCGAAGGGTTGCCCATTGCGGCGAATCAATTCCGGCTTGTAATCGAACGTGTCGCACTGGCTGGCCGCGCCCGACATGAACAACTGCACCACGCGCCGCGCCTTGGCTGGAAAATGAAGTCCGCTGATAGCCGAAGCGCGCGGCTTGTCAGCCCGCTCTCCCGAGGATCGTTCGCCCGCGTTGTTCGCCTCTACCGCCAGCAATCCGTCGCTCTGGAGCATGCTGGCCAGCGCGACTCCGCCCAAGCCGCCGCCGAAGCGCCACAGAAAATCGCGACGCGAAGCGCGCGAGGCGACCGCCGACGGCGAATCGTCGATTGGCCGCTGCTCCGTCGCACAAGTTGTCCGCGTCGATTGGGTCATTGTCGTGGGCTTAATCCACAAACACGAATTCGTTGCAGTTGAGAATCAGTCGGCAAGCGCTCGCCAGCCCGTGCCGCGCGGCGTATTCGCCCAGCCACTGCGCTTCGTCTTCGCGCGGCGCTCGCGCGAGAGCCCAGCGATGCGCCGCCACGATCTGGCCGGGCAGTTGTTTGGCGGCGCGTTGCGCCCGCGCAGCCAGATGCTCCGCCTGACGCACGAACAAGGCGTTGTTCCAGAGCGACAAGGCCTGCAGCGCCGTCAGTGTTGTATTCCGCTTCGGCGCGAGCAGCGACGGATCGGGGCAATCGAGGCATTCCATCAGCGGATCAGGCACGCTCCGCACGATGAAGCGGTACACGCCCCGGCGATACGCTTCCGCCGCGTCGACGTCGAACCGGGCGTAATCGTAGTTCGGCGAGTGATCGTCCTTAAAGAAAAACTGTCGCGCCGAGGGGCCTCCGATCGTCAGGTCGAGCTTGCCGCTGGCCGCGAGCGCCGCGTCGCGGATCGATTCAGCGTCCAGCCGCCGGCGATTGAACCGCCACAAAAACCGGTTGCCGGCGTCGGCCTGAGCTTGCGCGGCGTCGCCAGTCGACGATTGCCGATAGACGCTGCTGGTGACGATCAAGCGGTGCAACTTCTTGAGCGACTCGCCCTGGCGCTCGAACTCGGCCGCCAGCCAATCGAGCAGCGCCGGATGCGTGGGGAGCGAGCCCATGCGGCCGAAATCGTTCGGCGTGTCGACCAGCCCGGCGCCAAAGTGATATTGCCAGACACGATTGACGATCGAGCGCCGCGCGAGCGGGTTCGCCCGATCGACGATCCAATTCGCCAGCGCCGCCCGCCGGGCGCCTTCGTCCTGCGCGTCTTTCAATTCAAACTCGTGAGACAGGACCGAAACGCATTCAAGCGCGCCGGGCAAGGTCAGCTCTTGCGGACTCTTCACGTCGCCGCGCGCCAGCCGATGGATCGGCCGTGGCGGGATCGGACGAGCCGCGTAAACTTGTGGATCGGCCAGCGAGGCCAGCCGGGCGTCGAGCGCCGCGAGCTGTTCCTTCGCCTCCGCGGGGAGCGCTTGATTGGCGGCGGTCGCCTTGGCGACTTCGTCGGCAAGTTTCGCCCGTTCGGCGGCCAGCGTTTCGCGCTGCCGTGTACGCTCGGCGTTTTTCTCGAACGGCCGGTCTCCTCGCTCGACGCCGGCAAAGACCGCCTGCAAACGATAATAATCCTGCTGCGGGATCGGATCGAATTTGTGATCGTGACAACGGGCGCAATGAACCGTCAGGCTGACGAAGGTCGACATCGTGGTCATCAGCATGTCGTCGCGATCGTTCGAGCGGGCAATCTCCTTGTCGGTCGTCCCTTCGCGAAGTTCTACATGCCCGACAAAGTCCCACGGTCCCGCGGCGATGAACCCGGTGGCCACGGTCGCCTGAGGATCGTCCGGAAATAGCACATCGCCGGCCAACTGCTCCTGCACGAATCGCGAGTAAGGCTTGTCGCCATTGAACGCCGCGATGACATAATCGCGATAGCGCCAGGCGTTCGGCCGCGGCTTGTCTTTGTCATATCCGTGCGACTCACCGAAGTGAACGATATCAAGCCAATGCCGCGCCCAACGTTCGCCATACCGCGGCGAAGCAAGCAGCCGATCGACGAGCAGCTCGTAAGCGTCCGGGCGGTTGTCCAGAACAAACGCGTCGACTTCTTCCGGCGCGGGAGGCAGCCCAGTCAGATCAAACGACAAGCGGCGAATCAGCGTACAGCGATCGGCCTCGGGCGCGGGACGGAGTTTATGCTCGGTTAGTTTTTCGAGAATGAAGGCGTCGATCGGCGTGCGAATCCAAGGGCTGTCGAGCGCGGGCGGCGCGACATTCGCCACAGGTTTGAGTGACCACCAATCGGCGCCGGCCATCGCCCGCGAGATCGTCAGACCGTCAGGCCAAACGGCCCCGGCGGCGATCCACTCGCGCAGCGCGGCAATCTCGGCGGCCGCCAGCGGCTCGGCGTCCTTCGGCATCGCCGGCTTCTCGCCCGAGACGTATCTCAAGAGCAAGCTCTCATCCGGCTTGCCGGCGACCACCACCGGACCACTCTCGCCCCCAGCGGTCACCCCCTTTTGCGTAACAAGCGACAAGCCCCCTTTGGGATCGGTGGCGCCATGACAACCGATGCAGCGGCGGGCCAAGATAGGCGCGATCGACTGGCGAAAGTACTTGGCCGGTTCCGCCGCCACGCCCTGCGCGCATGCGCCCGCCTGCCAAACAAGCAGCGCCGACAAGGCAATCCATAAGGGACGCGGCATGAGAAGATCCGGAGAACAGGCGAGGCGCGATCAATCGAAACGGGCAAGAGCCAGGATAACACGCAGATGTCAGCGCAACCAATGACGCCGGTCAGCCATTTAGGGAGGCCACAAGGGTCTTCCAAGGCATTCGATTGACTACGTTCCGGCCAGCAATCGGACGATTCGTTGACAGCCACTACTAAATACTTGTACACCGGTTATCAGATTCGTAGAATCAGGCAAAGAAAGGCCCGCCATGGATACGGTTAGCACTGAATGCCGCTCTGCAATCATGGCTAAGGTACGGTCTTTTGACACCGGTCCAGAGCTAGTCGTACGACGATTATTTCATTCCCTCGGATATCGATTCCGACTGAGGTCGACTCTGCCGGGTCGGCCTGACCTGATCCTTCGAAAACGCAACCTCGCCGTCTTCGTCCATGGATGCTTTTGGCACGGTTGCCGGCGCTGTCGAAAGGGAAAACGACGCCCTGCCTCCAATTCTCAATATTGGGAAGCCAAGCTCTCAAGGACCCGTAAGCGCGATGTTCGCGCGCGCCGCAGCTTACGGCGCGCAGGATGGACCGTTCTGACAGTCTGGGAATGCGAGTTACGTAACGAATCGAAATTGCTTAATCGAATCCGCGAGATTGTGCCTCAATGAGTACGACCGGAAGCCGAAGATCAAAACTGCACAACCCACGCTGCCTCGACCTGTTTTCAGGGATTGGAGGTCTATCCATTGGGCTTTCACGTGCAGGTATGGACGTCATTGGTGGGATCGACTGTTGGGAAGATGCCGGAGCAACCTACCGGCAGAACCTAAAGAGCCATCGCTGCATGATCGCTGATCTTTCCAACGTTTCGCCCACGGAAATCTGCAGATTTTTTGACATTCGCTCTGGCGAAATCGACGTCATTGCAGGCGGACCACCTTGCCAGGGTTTTTCGACAGTCGGCAAACGCGACGGAGACGATCCTCGCAACAAACTCTGGAATCATTTTCGGGATATTGTCGCGGCGTTCGAGCCAAAATACTTGCTCATTGAAAATGTCGAGGGGTTGATCGTGACTCAGCGAGGCAAAGTCCGAGACTCGATCATTCGAGCGTTCAGAGGCATCGGCTATGAGTTGGAATGCAGATTACTAAAAGCCGCAGACTTTGGTGTGCCTCAACTCCGCAAACGTACAATTTTTCTCGGCACTAGAATCGGAGAAAGACGAGTTGAGTTTCCCGAGCCAACAATGAAGAAACATGTGAGCGTTTCGGAGGCAATTTTTGATTTGCCCGCATTGGATGCAGGGCAGTGCACACATCGATACGGCAAAAGTCCAATTTCGGAATATCAAAGAGCTCGCAGGAAAGACGTCGAGATCCTCACGCACCACCAAGCCGCTAATCACCCACCACATCTTATCAAGCTGCTCGCTCATATTCCGGACGGCGGTAATCGCAAATCGATCCCGGATCGACTGCAACCCCGCAGTGGATTCCATAACAGCTATGCTCGTCTTTGCGAGCTGGAAACCGGCAATTGCCGTAACTTCGACCATGCGAAAGCCATCATCGGCTCGGGCAACGCATCCCACTCAAAATCGAGGACTGACGGTGCGGGAAGGATTGCGACTGCAGTCGTTCGACGACGATTTCGAAGTCCTGGGCTCAAGGACTTCGCAGTACTTGCAAGTCGGCAATGCGGTCCCTCCTTTGTTCGGCGAAGCGCTAGGTCGTCAGATCGTCGATGCGTTTTACGGCCGCGAAAGCAGAAGTAAGAAGGCCGTACTATTCACTTGACTTCTCAAGCGACCGCAGTGAAACAAGCGAGTCGTGGGACTGTAATTTGTTTTGTGTCAGGCTGGCGGGGAACGTTATTTGCTGTTGGGTTTTGGCAGTCGGTCTTCGAAGAGGATGGCGAAGTGGTTCAGCGCTGCTTTCCAGTGGTGGATGGGCATGGTCCACTTGCGTGACGC
>DASXPZ010000003.1:0-4359 GCA_036493275.1 Pirellulales bacterium | reverse complement strand
CCAGGAAGGCGCAGGTCGATTATTTATACGAACCCGAATTTGTTGTTTCGCAGTGAAGAGTTGGCCGTGATCGAACAAGCCTTTCTCGCCGAGCATTTTCTCAACCGCGAATTGAGCTGGTTGGAGTTCAATGCGCGCGTCTTGGAAGAAGCCGACGATCCAACGAATCCGCTCTTCGAGCGTGTGAAGTTCCTCTCGATCTTCAGCTCGAACCTGGACGAGTTCTTCATGATTCGCGTGGCGGGCTTGCGCGAACAGGCGTTTGGCGACCTGGCGCCGCAAGACTACTCGCCCGACGGCGTCCGACCGATCGGCCAACTCCAGCGGATTGCCGCTCGGACTCAGGAGTTGGTCGCCGCTCAATACCGCTGCTGGAACGAGTCGGTCCGACCGCTACTGGCCGAGCATGGTTTTCGCCTGTTGAAGAATGAAGAACTGAACGCGGAGCAACGGGCGCAGGTCGACCGGTTTTTCGCAGAGCGAGCCTTTCCGATTCTCACGCCGATGGCGGTCGACCCCGCCCATCCCAGCCCTCGCTATCACAACCGCGGGCTTTATCTGGCGGCGCTGCTCGATCGCCATACCGGTCTGGGACCGCGGCACCTGTTTGCCGTGGTTCACTTGCCGCAGGTATTGCCGCGATTGGTTGCGCTTGGCGCTGGCGACGATCAACAGTTCATCCTGCTCGAAGACGCCGTCTCCGCCCGGCTTTCGGAGCTGTTCGGCGGCTTCGACGTTCTGTCCAGCACGACATTCCGCATCACGCGCGATAGCGACGTCGAACTGCTCGAACAAGAGTCGGACGACATGTTGCGGCTGATCGAAAAGCGACTTCGTGAGCGGCAGCGCGGCCAGGCCGTGCGAGTGGAAGTCGCGGCGGACGCCAGCGAAGAGCTGATCCGCATGATCGTCGAGCCGGAAGAAATCAAAGAAGGGGATGGCAGCGCCGAATCGTACAGCGAAGTCTACCGCGTGCCCGGGCCGCTCGATCTGACCGCAATGATGGAATTGCTGCGCGTGCCGGGGCATACGCATCTGCGCGACGTCCCCTTTACGCCGCGCCCGCCGCGCGGCCGCAGCCATCGCGGCGGCGAAGACCTGTTCACCGCGATCCGTCGCCAGGACATTCTGATGCACCACCCGTTCGATTCGTTCGAGCCGGTGGTCGAATTCGTGACGCGCGCGGCCACGGATCCCAATGTGCTGGCCATCAAGCAAACCCTCTACCGAACCAGCGGCGATTCGCCGGTCACCCGAGCGCTAATCCTGGCCGCTGAAAACGGCAAGCACGTGACGGCGCTCGTCGAGCTAAAGGCCCGTTTCGACGAAGCCAACAATGTCAGTTGGGCCCGCCAGTTGGAGCGGGCCGGAGTCCACGTGGTGTTCGGCTTTCTCGATCTCAAGACGCACTGCAAGCTTTCGCTGGTGGTGCGGCAAGAGGCCGGCGTCGTGCGGCGCTACGTCCATCTGGGAACCGGAAACTACAACCCGACGACGGCGCTGCTGTACACCGACTTGGGTTTATTTACGGCCGACGAAGACGTCGCGGCGGACGCTTCGGCCCTGTTCAACCTGCTGACCGGTTATTCGCAAGGTCACCATTGGCGCAAGCTGGTCGTGGCGCCGGGCGATCTCCATCGTCGCACGATTGAATTGATCGACGAGCAGACGCAGCGCGCTCGCGAAGGGCGTCCCGCCCGGATTTTTGCCAAGCTGAATGCGCTGGTCGATTATCGAGTGATCGAAGGGCTATATCGCGCCAGCCAGGCCGGCGTCCCCATCGAACTGGTCGTGCGCGGGATTTGCTGCTTGCGGCCCGGAATACCCGGCGTCTCGGATAATATCCGCGTGCGGAGCATCGTCGATCGCTTTCTGGAGCACAGTCGGCTCTACATTTTTGGCGTCGACGACGAAGCGCAGATCTACCTGGCCAGCGCCGATTGGATGCCGCGCAATTTCTATCGCCGGGTCGAGGTGATGTTCCCTATCGAGTCAGCCGCCGCCCGGCAGCGCGTGCTGGAAGAGATCGTGCCAGCCTATTTGCGCGACAATGTGAAAGCCCGGATTCTGCGAGCCGACGGCACGCACTACCGAGTCGAGCGCGCTCCGGACGAACCGCGACATCGCTGCCAGGAAGAATTACTGCTAGCTCACGCTCCGGGAATCCCCAGCCAGCCGCAGTCCTCCGAGGGGAACGCCGGCCAAAACGGCGGCGACTATGCAGGCAACGGCATCAGCAAACCGGACGAAGCCACCGCGCCCCATTAGGGTCGTTCACCGCAGATCAAACATCGGACCGGAACCGGGGCGCAGCGCAGGGCGCCCGTCACATCTTGAAATCTCAATGTCGTGAAATACTAGGAATATGAGCAGCTTCGCCAGTTCCTCTGCTGCCGCCTACGCCCACACGCAACGCGCGCCGCTGGGTTGGCTACTCTTTGGAATTGGCGGAATATCGATCGTCACGATCGTTGCGTTCTGGAACGATCCGATTGCTGTCGGCGCCTCGCTGACGATCGGTCTGACGTTCGCGCTACTGGGGGCGTCACTTCAATGGCTGGCTGTGATCGACGCGGGGGACCGCCTCAAAATCCGTTTCGGACCGTTGCCGCTCTTCTCACGGAACGTGCGCTACAGCGACATCAAGACGGTCGAGACTGGCCGGACAACCATCTTCGAAGGCTGGGGAGTCCACCTCAGCCTGCGGGGTGGCTGGGTCTGGAATATCTGGGGGCGGAATTGCGTCGTCATTCGCAGTCGCAGAGGCGTGTTGCGGTTGGGAACCGACGACCCCAGCAATCTAGCGAGCTTCTTGCGTCGCCGAGCTGGGCTGAGAGGCGACTAACGAGCCGTGGCTTGGTAGTCGCGATAGGCGGCCCGCACCTCGTCGGCAAACTCGACGAATTTACCGTCGCGCCGCCATATGCCGTCGGGCGTCGAAAGCACTAGATCCTTCGACGACAGCGTCGTGTCGTTCGACGCCACCAGGAACAGTTCGACGCGCAGCCCTTTGCCATTGCCATACCACGCTTCCAGGTACCCAATGCTGAGCGTGGTGGCCGGCTTCGAGATTTCGGTGGCCGAGTTGATGCGCCCTAGTAGAGTCGCCAAGTGGTCCGGCGGAGCGTCGAACGGCGGCGGCAGGGGATCGTGTGGCCGGTTCATCGGGGGTTCGAGATGAATATGCAATCGGCTTATTTCACCAATGCGCGGAACCGCTGGACCAGCCTGAACGCTAAGCCTCCGATAGACGACAGCAGCGATTCCTAGTACGAGCAGCGCGATCAGTGTCACGACGACCGCGCGGCGGGATGATGATTGCGTCAGCGTCACAATTTCAGACGGCTGCGCGCCGCGAAGCCAATGGAGAACTTTTACGTGATCGATTCGACAATGCGTCGGAATTCAGCTCAGTTCGCTGCCAGTCGAGTAGCGCCACCTGCCCTCCGATGAACAGCGTTGCCCACAGCATATGGCCTCCGGCCCGCGCCAATGGAATCGCAAAGCAGGCCCCCGCAATAATCCAGACGACCGCCGTAGTTCGTTTGCTCGCCTCGTGATCTTGCCTGGCCATCAACAGGGCAATCGCTGGAAATGCAGCCGTAAAATGATAGCTCCAGACGACGGGCGAAAACCACAGCGTGGTCAAGAGCACGATCGAGATTTCGGCCGCCCAGTCCTCGGGCCGCAGCTCGCTCGCGGGACGCCGCAAAAGCCACAGCACGACCCCGCCGAGACCTGCCAGCGCGCTCAATTGCATCACGGCCAATGCAGTGGGTGAAAGATCGATCAGCGTCAACTGCGGGAAACCGGCGCGCTCATTGAAAAATCGCCGCACGATGACCATGGTGGATTGATTGGTGATCCGGTCTTCATCATTTGACTTTTCTTCCTCCATTTGCCTCGTGGCCGTGCCGACTGCTCCCTGGCTGAGCCACAGGGCGTGCTCTTGCCAGCCGGTTTTCCAACCATACGCGGCCACCGACAAGGTCGCGTCGATCGTCACGGCGCAAACAAGGGCGATCGCAGCCGCCTTCCATCGGCGCTTCAGCAACAGATAGCCGACGCCGAAAATCGGCAGCAGTTTGAGCCACACTCCGGCGCCGAGTAGCAGCCCTCCGCGCCACGAACGGCCGTGCCAGACGTCGGTCAGGCCGGCCACTGTGAGAAACATAACTAGCATATGAAACGAGCCGAGCAAAAATCCGTCGATCGCAATCGGAAAAATCAACAGCGCCGCCGCCAGCGTGCCTCGCTCGCGCACGGACGGATCGTCGACCGTCAACAGTTCGCGCTGCACAACTCGCAATAGCCCATACCAACACGCGACGTTCATGGAGTACCAAAGAGTCGCGGTCA
>DASXPZ010000002.1:0-6395 GCA_036493275.1 Pirellulales bacterium | reverse complement strand
GTCGCGACGACGCTGCCGGTGACTTTGGCGACAAACATACGTTCAGCCTTGCAAAAGTTGTTTGGTGGCTCGCGCGACGACGATCTCTTCGTTCGTGGGAACGATCCAGAGTTGTGTGCGACTGCCAGCGGCGTGGATGGGCGCCTCGCCGCGGGCGCTCTGATTGGCCTGCGGATCGAGCTCGATCCCCAACGACTCCAAGCCCTGGCAGATGGCTGCGCGGCAGTTGACGCCGTTTTCGCCGATGCCCCCAGTGAACACGATCACGTCCGCGCCCCCCAGTTCGACCAGGTAGGCGCCCAGGTAGTGCCGCGTGGCGCTGTGGAACATATCGAGCGCGAGCTGCGCCGCCTCACTCCCCTCGGCGATGGCCGCTTCGATGTCGCGGATGTCGCCGCTCGTGCCGCTTACCCCGGCTAGTCCGCTACGGTTGGCCAGCGTGGCCAGAATTTCATCGAGCGTCAGCCCCGTCGCCCGCAAGATAGCCGGCAAGGCGAACGGATCGAAATCACCGACGCGGTTGTTGTGCGGCAACCCGGTTTGCGGGCTCATGCCCATGCTGGTAGCCATGCTCTTGCCGCCGCGGATGGCGCACAGCGAGCTCGAACCGCCGAGGTGGCAAGAGATGATCCGCAGATCGTCTCGCCCCAGCAATTGCGCGGTTCGCTCAGCGATGAATCGGTGACTTGCGCCGTGAAATCCCCACCGCTGGACGTGGGCTTTGTCTGCCCAGTCGCGCGGAATGGCGTAGTGGCGATTGCGCGCGGGGATCGACTGATGAAAGCCGGTCTCGAACGCCGCCACAAGCGGGATCTCAGGAAGTTTATCGCTCAGTAATCGCATCGCCGCCGTGTAGGGAGGGTTGTGGGCCGGGGCCGCCGAGCTCATTTCGTCCATCGCGGCCAGCACGTCGGACGTGACGCGCTGGACGCCGCTATAACGGCCTCCATGCACCGCCTTGAAGCCAATCGCGGCCACATCGCTTGCGTCTTGCAAGCAGCCGCTTTCGCGATCCGTCAGTTGTTCGAGCGAGCGCCGCACCGCCACCGCGTGATCTGGCACGGACGAGACGATTTCTCGCCGCGCACCGCCGATCTCGACATACGACCGACTTTCGGCCGCGCCGATTCGTTCGGTTCCGCCGCGCGCCAATTGGCGCTCGTCGGTCATGTCGAACAGCCGGTACTTGAAGCTCGTCGACCCTAAATTGGCCACCAGGATCTTCATCGCACGCGTTACTCCGTTCGAAGCGTCATTCCGTTCGTTGTGACACTGCTCGTAAGTCGAGCCGTGTCTGAAACCGTGTGCCACTGCTGGCTAGTCCAGCAGTGCTCTCTTCCACATCGAAATCTCTAAACGACTAACTCAGGAACGCCTTCACCAGGCTATCGCTGGGGCGGGGAATGACGTGGCTGGCCTTGAGCTCGCCCACTTTGTTGGCGGCCGCAGCGCCACTCTCGACGGCGGCGCGCACGCTGCCGACGTCACCCTGCACGACGGTCGTTACCAAACCGCCGCCAATCGAAATCCGCTTGACGATCTTGACGTTGGCCGCCTTGGCCATTGCGTCGGTCGCCTCGACCAGGGCCACGAGCCCCTTGGTTTCCAATAGTCCAATCGCGTCTTGCATTTCAGTTACACCTTGATGTTGAGTTGGAAAAATAGCGAAATGAATTACCGAGTTACTTGGCCGCGGTCATGCTGGGAAGGATGATCTTCAGATCGTCGTGCGGACGAGGAATGACCTGCACGCTGACCACCTCGCCAATGCGACCGGCCGCTGCGGCGCCCGCGTCGGTGGCCGCCTTGACCGCGCCAACGTCGCCGGTGACGAACGCGGTAACCAGGCCGTTGCCGACGTTATCCCAGCCGAGAAACTCGACGTTCGCGGCCTTCAGCATTGCGTCGCTGGCCTCGATCAGGGAGACAAATCCCCTGGTCTCGATCATGCCTAACGCTTCCATCACTTTTGCCATGTCAGAAGTACTCCAATAACGAGAATCGAACGGGTAATAGGTAATAGGCTGTAGGCTATGGGCTTTAACCTGTAGCCGGGGTCTGTGACCCCGGAAAAACCAGGGACAGTTCCGGCGTCTGTATCTCGGTCGGGGCGCGATTCCCGGCCTCACAGAGGCCGGCTACAGACGCTCTCGATCGCTGAACTTTTCACTCTTCTTTCTCAGAACAAACAATCAACTCTATTGCTTCAACAACTCCACCTTCTCGGCGTGGTCGAGATCGGCCGCGTTGCCTTCGTCGGTGTCGATGTGGACTTCCAGCTTGCTGGTGGCGTCTGCCCGGACCAGCAGGTTTTCGAACAGCAGCCCGCAGGGCGAATGGATCCGCAGCGCCATCCGGTCGCCGTTCTTCACGCCATAGAACGCGGCGTGTTCCAGGTTCATGTGAACGTGCCGCTCGGCGCGGATCACCCCTTCCTGCAAATCGACCACGCCCGCCGGGCCAACCAGCACGCAACCCGGCGTGCCGGCGATCTTGCCGCTGGCGCGAACTGGCAGATCCAAACCGAGCGAAATCGCGTCAGTAAACGCCAGTTCGACCTGGCTCTGTGGTCGCGTCGGTCCCAGCACGCGCACGCTCGGCAGCATGCGACGGCGCGGGCCAACGACCATCACGGTCTCTTCGGCGGCGAAAAATCCGTCCTGATACAGCGGTTTTTGTTGCGTGAGCTTGCGCCCGCGGCCGAACAGGATCTCGACATGTTCATCGGTCAGGTGCAGATGCCGCGCGGAAATGCTGACCACCGGCTTGGGCGTTCCGATCGGCGCGCTCGATTGCTTGAGCACGATCTCGCGGACGATCCGCTCGATGGTTGCCCTGTCGAGCCCACCCGCCGGTAATGTTTTGTTTGCCACGCTCATGGTTGCGATTCAGGTGTTTCTTGCAAAGGTTCGGCCAGCACCAGCTTCACGCCGGCCGTTTCTAGTTTTTCTCTCCATGGCGCGTCGACGTCGCGATCGACCACCAAATAATCGACGCGCGACAAAGGACACAGGTGGGCCAGGCTCTGATGGCCGAACTTCGAACTGTCCGCGACCACGATCACTTCTTCCGCGGCTTCGAGCATGGCTCGTTCGGTTTCGACCAGCAGCAAGTTGTTGTTGTAAAATCCTCGATCGTTGATGCCCGCCACGCTCAACACGCTCCGCCGCACATTCAGCGAAGCCAACATCTGGTTGGCGTAAGGTCCCAACGACACTCCGGTCCGCGGATAGACGTATCCGCCGACCAGCACCAGGTCTGTCGTTGCGCTGCTGGCGAACAAGTTGGCCACTGGCAGCGAGTTGGTCACAATTTGCAGCGGCCTGCCGACCAGCAAGCGAGCTACTTCGTACGTCGTGGTGCCGCCGTCCAGCAGCAGCGTGTCGCCATCCTGAATCAGTTGCGCCGCCCGCGCAGCGATCGCCCGCTTCTTGTCCCACTGCGCCGGCTGCCGCTCATCGAAATGAGGGAGCTTGGGCGAGGCCCCGGTGTAAAAGACGCCCCCATGCGTCCGCTTCGCCGTCCCGGCTTCCTCCAAGAAATCTAGGTCGCGGCGGACCGTCGATTCCGAAACGCTCAAGGCGCCCGCCAGATCCGGCAGCGCCGCGAATCCGCGTTGCCTTACCAGCTCGAGCAATCGGGAACGCCGTTCTTCTGCAAGCACCGTGAAAGGATCCCGCAAAAGGAATGGCTGGAAACATCCACCGAAGAGATATTATGTGCGCGTTTGTGATAGATATCAATCAGTCAGATGCGCACTTTTTGAAAATGTAGCGTCTTTTCGAGTCACTGGCGGCCTGGAGAGTCCTGAAAAGCGCTGACCAACCCAAAATCCACCCGATGGGGTGGGTTTTCGGCGCTGCGCGCCCTCTGAGACAATAGCGGGTGAATGGGGATCATCCTTCAGTTGGGCAAATCGCTCCTTCCCCCGGTCGAAAACGCCCGAGTTCCGGGCGTAGAGGTCCGCCATTTTCGGGGGCCGGAAGATGTCGCTTCCTGGATCGAACTGCGTAATCGGGCGTTCGCCCGCGAGGCCGTCGGCGTCCGTCAGTGGGACGAGGCCGACTTCCGTCAGGAGATCTTAGACAAGCCGTGGTGGTCGCCCGACCGGCTTTGGTTCGCCGTGGCGACGCCGGAAGCTTCTTCGCAGTCTCTGCTTCCACCGCGGGTAGATGCGCCGAATGAGAAGATCGTCGGCGCGGTGGTCTTGGCGGATCGTGGCGTGGCCGAAAAAGCGCAGGCCGCCATTCACTGGTTGATCGTGCTCCCCACCTGGCGACGACGCGGCGTGGGGCGGCTGTTAGTTTCAACCCTCGAAGCGCGGGCTTGGGAATTGGGCCACTCGCGCGTGGTTCTCGAAACGCACGCCGCCTGGCGCAACGCCGCGCAGTTTTACGAACGACTTGGCTACTTACCAATGAGGTCCACCGACACATAAATCATTTCGCAATTGGCGCAGGCGGACGATCGACTCGCACGTTTCATCACTCGCGGAGAACGAACGATGGACAGGCTACAAGAGTCGCTTTATCAGAGAATCTGTGAATTCGAGTTCGACGAGCCAGGCTGCCAGCGGACATTCGCCCGCCGCGTAGCCGCGGAGAATGACTGGTCGGCGGCCTTCGTCGCGCGGGCGGTCAACGAGTATCGCCGCTTTGTTTTACTGGCGATGACCGCCGGCCATGCGGTTTGCCCTTCGGACGAGGTCGACGAAGTCTGGCATCTCCATCTGACTTGCACTCGCAGCTATCGCAAGTTCTGCGACGAGGTATTGGAGCGGAGGCTCGACCACGATCCCTCGCAGGGAGGCCCGGCCGAATTGGCCAAGCATCGGCGGATGTACGCCCAAACGCTTGCTCGCTATGAAGAGACGTTTGGCGAAAGACCTCCGGCCGATCTGTGGCCGGCGGTCGACGATCGCTTTTGCCAAGATCACCGGCGAAAGATCGATCCCTCGCGCTACTGGCTGCTGCCGAAGCCGAGCCTACGGCGCATGGCGGCGAAATTCACGGGCTGGACGGAGGCCCCGCCTGCGCACACGCCCAACGACGTGACGCGACGCACGACGTACTGCTTTGCGGCAGGGGGCCTAGCGTTTGCGGCGAGTTACGCGTTTCTTCCGCTCGCGGCCGTGAACCCCTTCAACCTGAAAGGGTCCGAGTTTCTGGTGTTTTACGTGGTGCTGGTCACGGTGGGGTTCGTGATCGGCGCTGGCCTTCGCTACTGGGCGCGGCGGCGTGATCCGATCCCAATGGCCGACACGCCCGAACTCGATCCCTACGAAATGGCCTACCTGGCTGGCGGCGAGCGCCGCGCGATCAACACCGCGGTGGCCACGCTGACGCGCTCCGGCCATCTCGACCTGGCGAGCGATAAGCCGCCATCGTTTACCAAGGGAGCTCCTCCTCCGGCCGATTGCCACCCGGTCGAACGGGCGACGCACGCCGCGTTCGGCGGTCACATTTACAGTTCGCTGCAATCCGCGCAGCGCAAGGCGCGACCCTCGCTCCGACCAATTCAAGAACGGCTGCGAGACCTCGGCCTGATCGCTTCGAAGCAGAGCAACTTCTTCGGAGCGACCTGTCCTGTGCTGTTGATGGGCGGCATCGTGGCGATGGCGCTGATTAAGGTCAACATCGGCGTCGATCGAGGAAAGCCAGTCACGTTTCTGGTGCTCCTGGTCGTGCTGACGCTATTCGCGACGGTAATTGCCTTCGCGAGGCCGATCGAACGGACGCCGCTGGGCGATCGTCATTTGGAATCGCTACGCAAGCGCCTGGCCGATTTGCCGGCGACCATTCAGAGCGATCCCGAAGGGACGCCAAACCCGCGATTGGCGACAGCCGTCGGCCTGTTCGGCTTCGGTCTGCTGTCAGCCTATTTGATCGGCAGCCTGCACACGGTGCTGGCCGGACTCCATGAGAGGGGCAAGAGCAGCGGTAACGGCGGAGGGTGTGGAGGCCGCTGTGGAGGTGGGTGCGGCGGAGGGTGCGGCGGCGGATGTGGTGGATGCGGCTGACGGATATCATGTGCGACAGGCGAAAGTTTGGGGCGTGATTCGGATTTGCGCTTGCATTGCGCCTGCTATCAACAGTTTGCGGAATGCTAATGTCGCAAAGATTTCAGTTCCATCTCTCCAGCCTGCTGATTCTGACAGCCATGTGCGCCGTTGTCTTTGGCCTGGGGCGGCTGATCCCTCTGGTCCTGGCGATCCTGATTTGCGTCGTTCCGTTCTGTTTGATTGCGGAATGTGTGCTGGGAGGGCCGAGCGCAAATCGCACGGAAACGATTAGCGATTCTCGCTGGAAGCGAGTGACGGCGTTTGTGCTTTGCGCCCTGAGCGTCTCCGTGTTGGCCGGGATTTCGATCCTGGAAGGCAATCCAACCATCGTTTC
>DASXPZ010000001.1:0-5032 GCA_036493275.1 Pirellulales bacterium | reverse complement strand
GGTTCGACTGCCCCACTCGTCGCGCGACCGGCGCCGCTGGTCGCCGCGGCGGTCGACACCGTTCTGGCGGGCAACGGCGCGGAGGAACTGCTCCACGAAAGCGGAATTTCATTCGGGGCCGAGTCTCAATTGCCGGCCGCGTCCGACTTGGAGATTTTCTCGCCAAACGTCTTGGGCAGCTCGACGCCCAAGGCCTTCACTAAGAAGGCGTAGCTGTCGGCGTTTTCTTCGATCAGTTTTGCCGTGGGCGTCCCTGCGCCGTGGCCGGCGCTCGATTCGATGCGGATCAGCACCGGCGCCGGGCCAGCCTGCGCGGCTTGCAGCGTCGCGGCAAATTTGAAGCTGTGGCCCGGCACCACGCGGTCGTCGTGGTCGGCCGTGGTGATCAAGGTCGCCGGATAGGCCGTGCCGGGCTTGATGTTGTGCAGCGGCGAATAGGCCAATAACGCGGGAAACTGCGCGGCGCTATCGGACGAGCCATATTCGGAAACCCAGGCCCAGCCGATCGTGAACTTGTGGAACCGCAGCATGTCCATCACGCCCACGGCCGGCAGCGCCGCGCCGAACAGATCGGGCCGCTGCGTCAGCGCGGCGCCGACGAGTAGTCCGCCGTTGCTGCGACCAGAGATCGCCAGCCGCTTGCTCGAGGTATAGCCCTGATCGATCAGCCACTGGGCTGCGCCGAGGAAATCGTCGAATACATTTTGTTTTTTGTCGAGCATGCCGGCCTCGTGCCACTCGCGGCCATACTCGCCGCCGCCGCGCAGGTTCGCCACGGCGTACACGCCCCCCATCTCCAGCCACACCAGGTTGGCCGTCGAAAAGGTGGGCGTAACCGAATTATTGAAACCGCCATAGGCATAGAGGTACATCGGATTGGCGCCGTTCTTCTGTAGATCCTTGCGGCGCGTGATGAACATCGGCACGCGCGTGCCATCCTTGCTTTGGAAAAAGACCTGCTCGGTCAGGTAATCGTCGGGCGAGAAATCGACGTCGGGCTTGCGGAAGAGCGTGCTTTCGCCGCTGGCAATTTCGTAGCGATAGATCGACTTGGGACTGAGATAGCTGGTGAAGGAGTAGAAGATCGCCTCGTCGGATTGTTTGGCAGTCCCCAGAGCTACCGTGCCGAGCTCGTCGAACTTGATCTCTCCCTTTTCGGCGCCGGTGAGGTCGTAGAGCTGCACGCGGCTGTGGGCGTCGTGCAAATAAAGGGCCAGCAGCCGCCCGCCGACAAGCGTGACGCCTTGCAGTGAGTCGTCCTGCTGCTTGACGATTTCTTTCCATCCCTCGCGGCCGGGCTGCGTGACGTCGGCCGCGACGATTCGATTGCGCGGCGCGTCGAGATCGGTCTTCAGATAGAACGTCGATCCCTCGTTGCCGATGAACTCGAATTCGGATTCGAAGCCGGTGATCCACGTGACGACTTTGGCCCCGGGCGTTTGCAGATCGAGATAGAAAAGCTGATTCTTGTGCTCCGTGCTGCGCCAGACCGAGATCACCAGGTAATGGCCGTCGTCGGTGCAGTGGGCGCGAAAGCCCCATTCTTTTTCGTCGGGGCGCTCGTAGATCAGCGTGTCGGCGGATTGGGCGTCGCCGAGCTTGTGATAGAAGAGTTTTTGATTGTAGTTCACTCCGGTCCGCTCGGTGGCTTCGTTCGGTTCGTCGTAGCGGCTGTAGTACAAGCCAAGGCCGTCGGGCGCCCAGGCGACGGTGGCGAACTTGATCCATTTGAGTCGATCGTCGAGATCGGTCTTAGTGTCGACATTGCGGATCCGCCACTCGCGCCAGTCCGAGCCGCCCGAGGCGATGCTGTAGGCGAACAACTTGCCGTCGTCGCTGATGGCGTCTTCGAGCACCGCCTTCGTGCCGTCCTCGGCCAGGCGATTGGGGTCGAGCAGCAATTGCGGCTCGGCGTCGAGGGAATGCGCCACGTACTGCAACGACTGATTTTGCAGGCCGTCGTTCTTCGTATAGAAATAACGCCCGCCGTGCCGGCTGGGAATGCCGTAGCGCTCGTGGTTCCAGAGCTTCTTCAAGCGATGATGGATCTTCGGGCGCTCGGGGATGTTCGACAAGTAATTAGCGGTCAGCCCATTCTCGGCCGCGATCCACTCGCGCGTCTTCGCGCTATCGACGTCTTCGAGCCAGCGATAAGGGTCGGCGATTTTGTGTCCGTGGTAGTCGTCTTGTTGGTCCCCTTTTTCCGCCACGGGATAGGCAAACTTCGTAGCGCGTGGCGGATCTATGGTGGCGGCGGCGTTCGCTTTCTCAGTCGATTTCGCGGGGGCTTCTTTGTCGGCGGCCTGACTTGCAGGCTGCTGGTCTGTTTTTGGCGCGGGCGCCGGCTTGGAACAACCGCAAAACAGAATGGCGAGCGCCACGGCGCAGAGCCGTAGAGGATTCATAACTGCCTGCAAAACCGTCATGACAAATCCCCTCGTTCAAAAGCGATATCGACTCAGCCGCCCGATTTACCAGCGGACGATCCAGAAATCTGCCGGTCAATATAGACTCTCGGCAGCGAGTGCGTCAGCCGCCCGCTTTCATCAAAAGCAGCCGCGGAAGCTACTGCATTGGCGCCGCTTCATGATCTCGTGTGGCACGCCATGAAGGCACGGCACTTGTGGACAAGCCGACAATTGCGCCGCGCAAGACTGAGCAACTCCAAGTCCATAAAGCTAGTAAGGAACGCTCGCAGCGCCGTTATGTCGTGTAATCGGCGTTCAGGCGGACATATTCGGCCGTCAGGTCGGTCGTCCAGAAGCGGGCTCGGGCCTCTCCCTCGCCAAAACTGAGCTCGATCGTGGTGTCGCGGTTCTCGCGAATCGATTTTGACGCCGCCACGCGGTCGAACTCGACCGGCGCCCCGCGAGCGTAGAGGTCGATACCGTTCACCTTCAGCCCGACCTTCTGTGGATCGAACGGAATGTTGGCGTAACCGGCCGCCGAGACGATCCTCCCCCAGTTAGGATCGGCGCCGGCGATGGCCGTTTTCACCAGCGCGCTTTCCGAAACCACTTTAGCGATCTGCCGCGCCGCCTCCACGCTCGCGCAACCGGCGACATGAACCGTAACCAGGTGGGTGGCGCCTTCGCCGTCGGTCGGAATCGCCTTGGCCAGGTCGGCGCAGACCGTGTGCAGCGCTTCGGAAAACGCCGCGAGGTCGGCGCCTGCCAGCCGCTCTCCGCCAACCGCGCCGCTGGCGACCAGCAGAACCGTATCGTTGGTGCTCATGTGCCCATCGACGCTGATGCAATTGAACGTGTCCTCGACCGCATGGGACAAAACGCGCTGCGCGTCCGCCGGCGAAAGCGTCGCGTCGGTCATGATCAGTCCGAGCATCGTGGCCATTTTGGGCCCGATCATCGCAGCGCCTTTGGCCATGCCAGTGATCTGCACGCTCCGCCCGGCGAGCGGCAGCGTTTGCGTGGCGAGCTTGTGCGTGGTATCGGTCGTAAGCATGCCGCGAGCGGCGTTGACGAGCGAGGCCTCGTTGCTGGCGAGTTGTTTTGCCGCGTCGCGCACGCCCGCTTCGACCTTTTCCATTTGCAGGAAGACGCCGATAATGCCGGTCGAGAGAACGAGCGCCTGTTCCGGCGCGGCGCCGCAGGTGGCGGCGGCCAACTCGGCCATCCGCCGGGCGTCTCGCTCGCCGCGTTCGCCGGTGCAGGCGTTGGCGTTGCCTGAATTGATGACGATGGCGCGGATGTTATCAGCGGGCGTGCGGCTTCGGTCGAGCCCGACCGGCGCGGCGAAGACCAGGTTCGTGGTGTAGACGCCGGCGGCGGTAGCGTTGCGATCGCAGGTGATCAGCGAGAGATCGAGCTTGTCCTCGGCCGATTTCAGCCCGCAGTAGACGCCCGCCAATTTGAAACCAAGGGGAACCGGAATCGCCATCGAAATGCTTTCCTTGCTGAGATAGAGGCTCGTAGAGCCCTAGCGCGTTGTTGTGTGATCGTCGTTGGGGACAGGTACCTTCCTTGCGTACCCGACTCAAAGGGCCGTAGTCTCGGGATAGCCGAACATCAGGTTGAAATTCTGCACCGCGGCGCCGGCCGCGCCTTTGATCAAGTTGTCGAGGCAACTGATCGTGATCACGCGATTGCGCACCAGCCGGACGGTGACGTCGCAAAAGTTGGTGTCGGTCGTGTCCTTTGTGCCGGGCAAGTGATCGACCACGCGCACGAACGGCTCATTGGCGTAGAACTCTCGCAGCGCGTCAAAGAGCTTCTCCTCGGTCACGCCGGGCTTGGGGCGCGAGTAGGCCGTGCTGAGAATCCCGCGATCCATCGGCACGAGATGCGGCGTAAAGATCACCTGGATTGGCTGGCCGCTGGCCGTGCTAAGCACTTGCTCGATCTCAGGGGTGTGCCGATGCCGGCCAACGTTGTAAGCCGAAAGACTTTCGTTGCATTCCGGAAAATGAGTCGTCAGCTTCGGCGTGCGTCCGGCCCCGGAGACGCCGCTTTTCGAATCGATCAGGATATCGTCCGTCTCGATCACGCCCGCCTTGAGCAGTGGCGCCAGCGCCAGGATGGCGCTCGTGGGGTAACAGCCTGGGTTGGCGATGAGCCGTGCTTCGCGCACTTCTTTGCGGAACAATTCGGGCAAGCCGTAGACCGCTTGGGCGAGTCGCTCCGGGTCGCCGTGCTTTTCGCCGTACCACTCGGCAAAAACGGCGGGATCTTTCAGCCTGTAGTCTGCGCTAAAGTCGATCACTCGCGCGCCGCCGGCTAGCAAGGGAGGGACGAGCGACGAGGTGACGCCATGCGGCAGGCAACTGAAGACACATTCGGCCCGCGAGGCGACGACCGTCGGCGGCAGATCTTCGAGCACCAGGTCGAGCCGTTTGTGGAGCGACGGATGAACCATCGCCACGTGCGGATTCCCCTCCTGGCGGCTGGTGATGGTTGTAATCTCGGCGGCCGGGTGGCGCAGCAGAATCTTGATCAGCTCAAGGGCCGAATACCCAGTGGCGCCCAGAATGGCAACTCGCGTCATGAGTGGGAGTGCTCGCTTTCGCGCAAGTGGA